>NZ_AUTL01000266.1:0-149318 GCF_000498015.1 Pseudoalteromonas sp. TAE79 | reverse complement strand
ATGAGTGTATCTGCGCATGCCAGAAAACAAGACCCTTCGCTTCCTGAGTGCTGGCAGGCCAGACTGGTTCTTTATCCTGAGCCAATGGGGCCTGGAAAAATAAAAGGTCTGCTGTGCTCTTTGGATGATAAACAGGCCTTTGGTGCACAGGCCATTCTTGATGTCTATTTCGAGCGCTGGGAAATTGAAAATAGCTATGGAGAAATAAAACACCAGATGCTTGAGGATAGTATTCTTTTGCGTAGTCAGACTGTGGATGGAGTCAATCAAGAGCTATGGGGTATATTGCTAGCCTACAATTTAATTCGAGTAGAGATAAGTCGAATAGCCAAAGAGGCTAAAGTCTCCCCGCTGAGAATTAGTTTTGTCATGGCTTTGCGGGATATACAGGATGAAATACTCTGGTGTGCCATCGCTTCGCCAGGTTCAATTCCAAAGAAATTAAGGGCAATGCGAGAACGAGTGAAACGTTATATTCTTCCAGAAAAAAGAAAACGGCCCAAAAGTAGGACCGTTCGAATTTCAAAAACTCGGTACACCATTAAGTCAAAGCATGCTTAACTGAATGGTGTTAGCCTAACAGGCGCTTTTCGCTTCACAATTAACCGAGTTTATCAGCGTTTTACTGAGGCGGTCGAAGAGGTGAAGCTGATTGAAAAGCAATTGCATGAAGTAATTAAAGAAGATCAAACCTGTATACGCTTGCAAGCATTAGAAGGCGTGGGACCGGTCTGTGCAATACTGATTAAAATAGCACTAGGTAATACAACCCATTTTAAAAATGGTCGAGAAGCTGCGGCCTGCTTTGGTCTAACACCAGTACAGCATAGTAGCGGGGGAAAACAAAAGATAGGCTCGATATCTAAAGTAATAGGAAATAAGAAGCTGCGTAGTGCTTTGTATAAAGGCGCATTAGCTGTTGTTTCACAACTAGAAAAAAGAGAAGTTCGTAGCCAAAAAGATATATGGTTAAAAGAATTAAGTGTACGTCGAGGCAAAAAAGTAGCCGCAATAGCGTTAGCAAATAAAACAATCAGAACGGCTTTTGCAATGCAAAAGCATAACAAAGATTATCAGCCACAATTACTTGTGGCTTAAAAACTTGTCAGAAAGATCGATTGAAATAGGTAAGACCGACCTTCAATAGACTGTTAGGGTCTGAAGTTTGAAAAACTGCTCAACAGAAAAGTCATGAAGGTGCGAATACATTTGAGGCCAGGGGTAGCTCCTCAATTTGAGCCCGTATATAAGCTAGCATCTAATTTATTTCAATTTTATTTTTGACATTAATAGGGAGTCCATATAAGGCCCTAGAATCAAATAAGAAAAGGAATAGCTCTAAAATAAAAGTTTTTAAGTCATTACAGACATATTGTTATTTATGTTGTAAAGTTTGTGTTAATTGGCATTGAATTTGTATTAAATAATGCTCTCAAGGAAGGGATGGAGTATGCAACGTTGTGTTTTACGAAACACTGACAAGCATGCGAAGAGCTAAGTTTTATAGCTCACAGCTTAAATAAAGTTAAACGCTTTCTTGTGAGAATGTTTAACTGAAATGTAGTGTAAAAACACTGCTTTCAGGACAACTAATACATGTTTATATATAAAAAAAATAACATTGGGCTTTTACTTAGCTTGCTAATGCTTTTATTTGGTACAGCATGCAGCGTCTCGCCTGAAATAAAAACCATTGATGAACAACCTCAAAGTAACTCGCCTGACTACGTATCAATTACAGCCCTTGAACTTGCACAGCTAAAAGATGCCGCAATGCAGTGGCAACAAGCTCGTGAAGGCATAGAGCGAATTTTAAGATTAGAAAAAGAAATAACTTACCTCGTAAATCATATCGATATTATAAACAGCAAAGCTATTGCGCAGTCTAATCAAGGGTATAGCAGCAAGTCTGTACGCTCACCACGAAACACACGTAATGTTAAATCACGCCAACAAGTTAAACAAAATTACAGTAATAAAAAACAAACTGTAAAATTAAATAAACCTAAACATGTATTTGCTTTACAGGTAGCTTCGGTTGACTCAGAGCAAGGTGTGGCTAAAGCATGGCAAGAGCTAAATACTAAAGCAGCACCGTTGTTTAGAGACAAAATATTGACTAACGTAGAAACCGCCAAAATAAACGACAAAATGTTTTACAGGCTGAAACTTGGCTCTTACCAAAACTTTAAAAATGCAAAAGCAGACTGTGACGTATTCAAACTGTACAAACTCGATTGCATAGTAAGTAACTACACTGATAAGCCAGTAAAGCTGTAGTTAAAATAGAAACTTGCTTAAAATCTGTTTATCCATAAAATACACCCTTCATAATTAAATGCGTTTAGGGGTATATGACCCCATAAAACAACGTCATTTCAGGGAAGGAAAATGCTTTTAAAACGGAGCTTAGAATGCATGATGCTAATGGGTGTACTTGTTTTATCTGCATGTAACTCATCTCAACAAGTTAAAATGGCTCAAGCAACCCCGCAACCGATTCTTATTGAAAAGTCTGATTTGGAGCTGCTCAAAAGCTCTGCGGCACAATGGGAAAGCTCTCAACCAAAAGTAGAGCAGCTACTCAAGTTAGAAAATAAATTAACGCAGCTTGCTACTAACCTAAAACAACTAAATGAGTCTGATGTTCTAAATACTCGTGTAAATGATGTAGTTAATAACGAAAGTATATTAAAAACCGATTCGGCATTGTTTGCTTTGCAAATTGCCGCTTTTAAAAATAAAAATGCATTGCAAAAGAAGCTCAGCGAATTTCAAAAAAAAATACCACAAAATATCATCTTATCCACTGAGATAAATGTAGAAACCGTAAGTGTTAATAACACAACTTTTTATCGATTGAAGTTAGGTGCTTATAGCAATTCAGCGGATGCGAAAAATGATTGTTTAGCTCTTATAAAGCAACAAGTAGCATGTTTTGTTAGCTATTATGTTCAACAACCTTACAAACAGTGATCTTTAGGCATAATAATTGCTTTAACTCTTATATATTTAAAAGAGGATGGCAACTATGCGCCTGTTATTGCCCTTATTATTTGTAAACCTAGCAGCTTGTAGTTTAACGCCTCAACCCGAGCCGAGTGTCAGTACTAATGCTCCCAAAGCAGCTATGGCAGCCTACACAGTAAGCGAATACGTTAATAACTTAACAGCCCAACTTAATAATCTTCAAGGGCCGCTAAGTAGAAATGCACGTATTGGTGTAAGTAGCTTTTTTCTTGCCGATAAGATCGACTCAAAACTAATGACAGAGCAAGGTTTTGGTTTAAGCCAACAGATCCAAGAAAGTCTTTTAACTCAAATGACCCAACTGGGATATAACACCGTTGAGTATAGATTGGGAAACAACTTAAACTTATCAGAACATGCCGACAGTATACTCAGTCGTGATTTAAATAAATTACGCGCTCGTCAGAATATTGACTTAATTATTACCGGCACAGTGACCCGTCAGCAACACGCTTATATTGTAAATGCACGTTTGATAAATATTAATAATAAACAAGTTTTGTCTGCCGGCAGTACAGAGATCCCAATTAATGTAATGTGGGGCAATGAAAAAATACAGCAACGCGATGGCTACTTATACCGCAGCGAATACTAACCAGGAGCACAAAATGAGAAATCTATTAATTACCCTCTGTTTACCTTTGGGCTTTGGCTGTTCGCATATACTAAATGGTATGAATACAGGTACGGATGAGACCCAGGTTCAAAATAATAACCAAACAACGCAACTCGTTAATAATCAGCGTGATGTTGCAGATCCAGTATCCAATGACCGTTTATTTCAATCGGACTTTGCTCAAAAAAATAGTCATACTAAGCCGACTCCGCCAATGCGAAAGAACATAAACCATTATGTACGCGGGATAATGCAAGACATGGTTGAAAATCTGCAATATGTTAATGGAAAAACACCATTAGCTGTTTCAAGCTTTGTATTTTTAGATGATGATTTTAATGACAGTAGTTTACTGGGTAATCAAATATCAGAAAGCTTTATGCACGAGCTACATAATTTTGGCATACCCGTTATTGACTTTAAAACAACCGACTACATGCGTGTTACACCTGAAGGAGACTTTGTATTTAGTCGAGATTATTTAGAGCTTAACCAAGATCAAAACTTTAAATACGTACTCGCTGGCACATTAGTGAGTAGTCAAGGAGGAGTCCTTGTAAATGCACGTATTATTGGGCTGCAAAGCAAAGCCGTAGTAGGCACTGCGCAAGGTTTTATTCCGCAGTCAGTTGTTGATGCACTTAATAGTAACTACCGCACTGATGGCATAATGCTTAAGCAAGCAAGCAAGTGAGGCTAACTATGTCGTATATACTAATTACTATCGTTGGATTTACTACTTTAATTGGGTTAACAGGCTGCTCAATGACGCATAATAATGAGCATAACGAAAACACAACACGAACAGATTACACAGTAAACGGTGGTAATGATCAGCTTAATATTGCTTATAGTAATCAAGCAATACAATTGCAAGTTGAATACGATCCATCTCAGCAGTTCACACCACTTAAGCACCATAAAACACTTGCTAACTATGTAGAGCAAATGGCACTTGATTTGGTTGATACGCTTGAATTTGAAAGTGATACCGACACCAATATTAATATTGCCGTTACTACCTTGGTCGATCTTGATTCATCGCTTACTAAAAGCAATCAATTGGGTAATCAAATATCTGAGACGTTAATTCATCAGTTACAAAAGTTTGGTTATGGCGTGGTTGATTTTAAAACAACCCAAACAATAGATGTAAATAGCCGTGGTGATTTTGCTTTTTCACGTGATATTGAAAAGCTTAGTGAAGAGCAAATGGCGAGCCATGTATTAGCGGGTACATTAATTTATCGCCATGATGCTGTTGTTGTAAATACACGTGTAATTAACGCGCATACAAAAAAAATCGTCGCAAGTAGTCGAAAACTAATCCCAATTTATGTACTAAATAAAGAAGATATATACTTATCAAGCAATTAAGTTCAGTTGTCGCTTGATATAAAAAACCAGATGCCGTTATAATTCACACCTCTAAGCACACAGCTTATTTGTGGCCTCTTAGTTAAATGGATATAACGGCCCCCTCCTAAGGGGCAGTTGCAAGTTCGATTCTTGCAGGGGCTACCAATAAAATCAATTAGTTACGAGGTTGGTGCTTTGAAATTCAAACTTCATCTAGCACATATGTAGCAGTGCTAACTCAGGCATTCATTTTCAAAAAAGATTATTAATACTTCTGTATTTTAAACATCTAATTCAATTTATCACTTCAGTCGAATAAATATTACAGCACTAAGTTAAAGCTAGGTCGTGATATAAAAAACCTTATTCAAGTTTTTGTCGCGCAGGCGGAGTGGCTTATACGTAGGTTGGCTTGAGCGCAGCGAAACCCAACGAAAAAGTATGTTATCAATTAATATCACTATTTTGCATTATCGATTGGCTGTCACTCACTTTAAGTTGAGCATAAAAAAGCGAATAAATAAATTTACTCGCTGATTATTTTTATTTAGCCCTAAGCCCTAAGTCCTAAGCTTATGCGCCTGGGCCACATTCCATACATGAATTTACAATGTCTGGTCCAAATTTAAGTTTGGCGTTTAAGTCACGAAGTGCTGTACGTAAGCCTTCTTCAATTACTGGGTGGTAAAATGGCATATCAAGCATTTCTGGTATGGTCATTTTGTTTTGTACAGCCCATGCTAGTAAGTGAGCAATATGTTCGGCTTGTGGACCAATAAACTCAGCACCTAAAAATAAGCCTGTACCTTGCTCTGCGTATACTCGCATATGGCCTTTATTTTTTAGCATTACTCGGCTGCGGCCTTGATTTTCAAAGCTGACTTCGCCTACTTCAAAACAACCACATGGGCCTAATCGGTCAGTAATTTGCTTGTAGCTTTCGCCTACCATTGCTATTTGTGGGTCGCTAAATACAGCTGCAATTTTAGCTCTGCGCAGACCTATACGTACATCTGGGAAGCGCCCTGCATTTTGACCTGCAATAGCACCTTGGTCAGATGCTTCGTGTAGCAGTGGTAGCATGTTACTTGCATCGCCTGCTATAAATATGTTTGATTCACCACATTGCATTGTGTGCGTGTCTGCGTGAGGTACGCCGCGCTCATCGAGTTCAATACCGGTGTTTTCTAAGCCGAGTTTATCTGTGTTTGGTACGCGCCCCGTTGCGGCAAGTACGTAGTCAAATTGCTCGGTGTGTTTAGCACCTTGTTTGTCGGTGTAAGTAAGCTGCGCTTTGCTGTTTACTTGCATCATGTCGGATACGTTTGAGTCGGTATCAACAAAAAATTCTTCGGCAAAAACAGTGTTTGCGTAGTCTTTTACTACTGGATCTGTAAGTGGGCCAATTGCGCCGCCTACACCAAATAGTTTTACATTTACGCCTAGTCGGCTAAGTGCTTGGCCAATTTCAAGACCTATTACACCAGGGCCAAATACGGCTACCGATTCTGGAAGGTCGTCCCAGTCAAATACGTCGTCGTTTATAATAAGTTTGTCGCCAAAGTTATTAAATACGCCAGGGTACGAAGGGCGTGAACCGGTAGCAATTACAAAGCGTTTTGCTGTAATAATTGTGTGGTCGTCTATTTGTATGCGGTTTGTGTCTAAAAATTTAGCGTAACCACGAATTTTATCACCATCTGGTAATTCATCTACAGCTTCTACTACAAATCCGGCAAAGCGGTCGCGTTCGCTTTTAACGCGTGCCATCACTTCTTTACCATTAATACGTGGTGCAGAGCTGTGTACACCAAATGCAGGTGCCATTGTGATTGAGTGCGCAGCTTCAGCAGCTGCAATTAATAATTTACTCGGCATGCAACCAACTCGTGCGCAGGTAGTGCCGTAAGGGCCTGATTCGATCATAAGTACGTTATTTGTAAATTGTTTAGCATTACGATAAGCACTTAAACCCGCAGTACCCGCACCAATAACAACAACGTCGGTTTGCAATTCTTTCATTATTTTTTCCTTATAAAATAGGGGCAACCAGTGCCCCTATTTATATTTACTAATTGAGCAAAATTATTAATTAAGCAAAGTATTTTTCTAAATCGTCTGAGCCACCAATGTGCTTACCGCCAATAAATACTTGTGGAACGGTTTCACGGCCAGATACTGCTTTAAGGCTTGTTAGTGATGCGCCTGAGCCCATAACAATTTCTTCAAATGCAAAGCCTTTTTCTGTAAGAAGCGCTTTAGCTTTTGAACAGAACGGACAACCAGGTTTAGTAAATACAGTTACTGGCTCTGGTTTAGCTTGCTTAGGGTTGATGTAATCAAGCATTGTGTCTGCGTCAGATACTTCAAACGGGTCACCTGGTAAATCTGGTTCGATGAACATTTTGTCAATCACGCCATCTTTAACAAGCATAGAGTATCTCCAGCTGCGCTTACCAAAGCCTAGGTCGTTCTTGTCTACTAACATGCCCATGCCGTCAGTAAATTCGCCGTTGCCGTCTGGTAATAAAGTAATGTTTTGCGCTTCTTGATGTTCAGCCCATGCGTTCATTACAAAGGTATCGTTTACTGATAAACATACAATTTCGTCAACGCCGTTTTGCTTAAGTACGCCTGCTAATTCGTTGTAACGTGGTAAGTGAGTTGATGAACATGTTGGTGTGAATGCACCTGGTAGTGAAAAAACTACAACAGTTTTACCTTTAAAAATGTCATCTGTTGTTACTGATTTCCAATCGTTATTTTGACGAGTTGCAAATGTAACACTTGGGATCGTTTGACCTTCGATATTGTTTAACATAGTTTTTGTTCCTCTTGATTTGTTGATAGCCATTATGGTGAATAATTAAATATAGTTCCAATCGTTTGTTTGTATTAAACTGATAGTTATAAACTATCACGTAGAGCTGAATATGAACTTAAAAGATTTTGAATATGTAAAAGCAATAGCGCAATATAAACATTTTCGCAAAGCTGCCGATGCATGTTTTGTTAGTCAGCCTACATTAAGTGGCCAAGTAAAAAAACTCGAAAATGAGCTTGGCGTTACTTTGTTTGATCGCTCAACCAAGCAAGTTACCTTAACAGCTAAAGGTGAACGTTTGTTGACGCAAATAGAGATTATTTTAGAACAAACGCAAATACTCAAAGAACTTGCTGCTACTTCTAATGAGCCTCTACAAGGTAAATTAACTATTGGTATTATTCCTACCATTGCGCCTTACTTGTTGCCTGCGTTATTAACATCGATGAAAGCGGCATTTATTGATAGCCAGTTTTCGTTTATTGAGATGCAAACAGCAACAATTTTAGAAGCTTTAAACAAGGGGGAACTCGACTTTGCTATTTTAGCCGATGTGCCAGAGCTTATTAATTACCATACGGTTGCTTTATACAAAGAAGATTTTTTAGTGGCGGTATCACACGATAACGCGCTGTCTAAGCATAAAAAAGTAGCGCTGAGCGATCTTCAAGGATGCAGCCTATTAATGTTAAGTGATGGTCATTGCTTTAAAGATCAAGCCCAAAAGTTTTGTTTTTCTGCAGGAGTCGATGTATCTAACCAGTATAAAGGTAATAGTTTAGAAACATTATTAGCGTTAGTGGCCATGGATGACGGTATTACATTTGTACCAAAGTTGGCATGTACCGACCGTGTAGGGATTGATTACTTGCCTATATTCCCTAATCAGCAGCGTAATGTGGTGTTTGCATGCAGAAAGCATTATCCGCATTTATCTGGTGTAGAACAATTGGGCGAGTGGTTATCGGCTCACCCTAATTTAAAAGCTAAATTGAGTAAAAAACTCTAAAGATCTTGGCTGATTATTTCTACTACATCGTTAATTTGCACGCCAGGTAGCGGTTTTTCATCAATACTGACTGCTACTGCGGTTTGCTGATAAAGCTGCTCTACACGAATTTTATTAAGCGTGGTGATGGTGTGCGGCATAACATTACCTGCCGCGTCGGTTAAATAGTTATGGTGCGCAATGCTTAGCATTTGGCCTTTTTTTAACCCATGAGCTTTACCCAAGTTAATAACGATTTTGCTATTTTCCATATGCATTATTTTACCTTGAGTAGGTAAACACGCCATGGCTGCTTGAATGTCATAACTTACTGCTTGGTTGATATCGGTTATGCTTTGCCCATAAGGCGATTGCCAAAATCTATCACTATTAACGTCAACTATGGTTGTTTTTTCAAATGGCCAAATTGCTTCAGTATGGTAACTATTTTGCCAAAGTTGCTCATAGGTAGTGCCATCAAACAGTGCAAACTCAATGTTGTAACTGCGCTCATACGCCTCGTCTTGCCAAAATGCATAATCGTTATTGAGTTTGTCGCTAGTCGAAAGGCTGGTTATTTGGCTAAGCAGAACATATTGAGCGTTACTGCGCGAAGATATTTCTTCTAATTGAGCGTTTGAATAGTCGTGCTGCTGCGAAAAGTATTTATCAACGCTTATTGCATTATTATAGTAAGCAATAGGCACTGCGCTCATTTTTGATTTTTGCAGAGAGGTAAAAATATTTTTGCTAATCGCTTTGCTTACGTCAAATATTTGACCCATTTTGGCATGTTCACGATGAACAAGTTGGCTTTGTGTAACGGCCACAAACTTATTAAAACTATTTTGTGGGCATTGCTCTGTTTGAGAAAAAATATCGAGTCGTAATGTAACAGCAAATTTATTGTCGTATTTATTTTCGCTGATCAGTTCAATTTTTTGAATTTCGCCGTGGCTGCTAATTTTTAGCTGATCTTGCATTAACACGCCATCTACCAAGGTTTGCACCGAGCTAACCCGTGCGCCAGAGAACACTAACGCTTGTGTAATCGCATCTTTTATAGCGGCAGATTTAGCTGCGCTCGTATCACCATTTTGAACGTTCGCATGGCCTGTTGATTCATACCACTGCGCTTTAGTAAAAGGGGAGAAAGTTAATAATGCCGTTACACTTAATCCTGCAAATGCCAATGATAAAAACGACTTCATACTTTTACTCCAATTAAACGTTAGCTATTAACTAGGTAGAGCAAGGACTGTACCAATGTTATTTGGTAATACTATAAATGGCATTAAACGTGCATATGTACTGCTAATTACTATACAAGGGCTAGATGCTATGCGAGCGATTTCATTACTTATTACACTTGGGTGTTTAACCTTAGGTGGTTGTAGCAGCGTTTTTGATAAGCATGTTGAATATAAATATGTAGAGCCAAATAATTACCCAGTTTTAAAAGCGATAGGGTATGCACCTATTAGCTTACAAAAAGGCGCTAACGCGTCGCAAAAGCAACTTATGGCAATTAAAGCTTCTAAGCTTGAGGCTTACCGCGAGCTTACTGAACAAGTATATGGGCAAAAAATTACCGCAGGAACAACGGTGGAAGGTTCAATTGCTCAAGACGATTACCTAGAAAGTAAAGTGCAGGGGCTTATTAAAGGTGCACAAATAATTAAAACTTACGCAGTAGATGACACTTACGTGACCGAGCTTGAGCTTAATATGAAGCGTGTGCACGATTTATACATAGGTGAAGTAAAACCACGCGAAGTTAAAAAAGTAACTTATTACTAAATAGCCCAGTTAATTAAAAAAGTTATTCAAAATATCTCATCCTCTTATATTGAGTGCTATGCTGTTGTTAGGATTAATTTTTAATCAGATTGCGTAGTGCTCAACAGATGTATTTTATTGCCACTTATTTTAGATCGTTCAATAACAAAGGTTTTATCTGCTTTCAAGCAACAACATATTAAGCACTGAAACGATAGATTTAGGTAACTTGAGTGGTCTATCAACACCTGAGCAAACGGTGCAAATGAGTTCGGCGGAGCCGCTTAATATTGATGATGTAATCATGAACGAAGATGCAGAGCAGCTTATAGCGCTAAATACACTGGTTGAAGACGAAGGCTCTGCAATTGCTTATACCCCAGCCCAAAGCGGGGGAAGCATTGATACAGCAGCACCTGCAGTTGATGTACAAAATCAATCGGAGGAAATGATTAAACACTTAATTGAAAGTAGTAATAATCAAACGGATATTTAATACCAATAAAGCCCCCCTAATTATTTATTAAGGGGGGGGCTTACATAATTAAGTGAATTGGTATTATTTATAACTAAATTTAAGAATAAAGGACATTAAAAAAGCCTTATTGATAAGTCAATAAGGCTTTTTTAATGTAAAATTTGGGGCTTAAGCTTTTAAGTTACGAACCAGTTTACTCTCGGTATTTACAGATTTACCGGCTTGATCGTAGGTCATTGACGTTGGTGCGCCAATTAATATCTCTTTTAATTGTTTAACACTTAGTTGCGCTTGGCGGGCAGCATGAGCATTAACGTTATTTTGTTTTTGGCATTGTGCAAGTTGAGTTTTAACTTGGCTTATTAGCTCAGATATTTCAGGATTTTGTGAGTCGTTACTAGCAATTAGCTTACTTAGCTCTTTATCAAGAGTGCTTAACTTAGTTAAAAAAGACATTTTTTGTTGGGCAATTTCTTTTAAACCAGCACCACGTCGTGAGGCAATAGCAGTAAGCTCGTCGTTTAATAGCGTATGCAAAGAGTCTAAACAACTTACTTGTTGGTTTAGTTTTACGCTAATTAAACTATTATGATCAGCCATATACGTTAAACTCAAAATCAGCTAAATTTTTGGCAAGCTTTTCACTATCCACTTGGTATTTACCTTCAGTTATTGCTTTTTTAAGCTCAGCAACTTTATCGCTGTCAAAGCCAGGTGATTGCTGTGCTTTATCTTGAAGCGTTTTTAATTGCTGCGCTTGCGGCGTTAAACTTACAGAATCACTTGCAGCCTTAGGCGAAGGAGCCTGAGCAGCTTGTGTATTTGCATTATCTTTTTTTAAATCAACTTGTTGTTGCTTTGCATTTGTAAGTGCATTAGCTTGTTGATTACTACCATTAACTTGACTAACCATAATAATAAACCTGTATATTACCCAACTTATGCCAAGTTATCGGCATATACGTAGGATACTTTAGTATAAATCTAAATTAAATATTTACTTGAACAGACTCTACACCATCTACTCGCGCATTTAAAATTTTACCTGACTTTTTGTTTTTAATTTGTATTTGATCGCCCAAAGTACCGTCTTCTAATGCAATACCTGTTGTTTTAATTCTAAGGCCTCTGAGGTTTGCGTAAATATTAACAGAATCCCCCTTACAAACCATACAAATTTGGTTTAGTAAAACGGGCATCCCGCTTCTAATATTTCGTTTACTTCTGCTACCTATTAAAATTGTGGGATCATCTAAATATTGCACTCTTACAAAGTGAGTTGGTTTCATTTCAACACTCAAATGCGATTTAGTTATTACCTCACCACGAGCTAAGTTAGCAATTGCTACAACAACAGGCGCCATTTCAACAACTCTTACATGGACATATTGAGCCCATGTTTGAGCATCATTACATTTAGCTTGTAAAGTTACTTGGCGGTTAAATGGTGGTTCATCGGAAGTTGATAATTCAAGGTCAGAATTACAAATACGATCAGGAATGCGACTATCTAAAGGCAGTGCACTTAATTGCATATTAGTATTTTTTAATATACCAATCTGCTCAGTTATATAAGCAACAGCCATCTCTTGTAATAAATCTTTGCTAAATACTTTGGCCTGCAAAGGGAATGCAAAGCAGAGGCTAGCAACAAAATAAAAAACACTGTATCTTCTGACTTTTTTTAACAAACTCATAATGTTTCGACTATGCTTATGGTTTCAAACAGGGTATAAATATTTTGCGTCAAAAAGTAGACGCTCCCGCGATGTTATGTAGCTTTATTAATAGGAAGCAATTATCGTTCCGCATTATTTGTTTTCTTTAGGAGATTTGAATGGCAGGCATTTTAGACTCAGTAAACCAACGCACGCAGTTGGTTGGGCAGAACCGCCTAGAATTACTTTTATTTAAGCTCAGAGGGCGTCAGCGTTTTGGCATTAATGTATTTAAAGTGAGGGAAGTATTGCAATGTCCTCCACTTACAAGTATGCCAAAATCGAATGCTTATATTCGTGGTGTTGCTCATATTCGTGGTCAAACTATCTCAGTAATCGACCTGTCGATGGCTGTAGGCGGGCGCCCAATAGAAAATATTAAAGACAGTTTTATCATCATTGCTGAGTACAACCGCTCGGTTCAAGGTTTTTTAGTGGGCGGGGTTGAGCGTATTGTAAATATGAATTGGGAAAAAATAATGCCACCGCCATCAGGTGCCGGGCGTTATTCATATTTAACAGCCGTGACCGAAATCGAGAATGAATTAGTAGAAATTTTAGACGTAGAAAAAATTCTCAACGAAATTTGCCCAGTAAATACAGAAGTAAGTGCTGAAGTTGCACAAAGTGGCGACATTCAAAAAGACTTAGGCGAGCGTATCGTATTTATTGCAGACGACTCCGCTGTTGCGCGTAACCAAGTTAAACGTGCCCTAGAGCCGTTAGGCGTGCAAACAGAGCTTGCTAAAAATGGTAAAGAAGCTTTAATTAGGCTTAAAGAAATAGCAGAACTTGATTGTAAAAATGACATTACTGAGCGAGTTGCATTACTTATTTCTGATGTTGAAATGCCAGAAATGGACGGTTATACATTAACAGCTGAAATAAAAGCAGATCCTAAGCTTGCACCATTACATGTTATTTTACATACATCATTGAGTGGTGTGTTTAACCAAGCAATGATAGAAAAAGTAGGTGCTGACGACTTTATCGCCAAATTTAACCCTGATGAGTTAGCAACTGCGGTTAAAAAATGGGTCCATAGTGACCAATAAAAATAGGTGTTATTGATTTGAATAATAAAGATTTGCAGCAAAGTGAATACGACCAGTTTCGTTCGTTTTTAGAGCAGCAATGCGGTATTGTTTTAGGTGAAAACAAGCAATACTTAGTTAAAAGTCGACTTGCTCCACTCATGGCTCGATTTAATGTGGAATCTTTATCACAATTAGTAAGTAAAACACTTGGCCTTCATGAGCGGCAATTAAGAGCCGCTGTAGTTGATGCAATGACCACAAACGAAACGTTATGGTTTAGAGATCAATACCCATTTGAATTACTTCAAAATAAATTATTCCCTGAGTTTAAAGAGTTAAGAAGACCATTAAAAATTTGGTCTGCTGCCAGCTCATCAGGGCAAGAACCCTACTCGATTGCTATGTCGGTTGCCGAGTTTCAAGCTAAGCAACCTGGCGTGCTACGTATGGGAGCGCAAATTATTGGTACAGATATATCTAATACCATGCTTGATATGTGTAAAAATGCAGAATACGACGCGCTTGCACTTGCCAGAGGCTTATCGGCAGAACGTCGTAAAAAGTTTTTTAAAGATAGCGGCAACGGTATGGCACAAGTAAACGATACAATAAAAAAACAAGTTAGTTTTAGGCATTTAAATTTGCTTGATTCGTACGCGTTAATGGGCAAGTTTGATATTATTTTTTGCCGTAATGTACTTATTTACTTTGCTCCTGAAATAAAAGCTAAAATTATTAATCAGTTTGCACAAGCGTTAAATCCAAAAGGTTACTTGTTTTTAGGTGCGTCAGAGTCCTTGACTGGCTTAAGTACTGAGTTTGATATGGTTAGATGCAACCCCGGTATTATTTACCAAAAGAAATAATTAAGCTAATTCCTTTCCCTAAAACGACGCACTCAGCGTCTTTTTTCTATTTAGATACATGGCCTTATAAAAATATAACTCTCCTTATTATAAATGGCTTATTTTTTGCTTTATCCATGGGTAAGTCAATTTTTTGGAGAAGGTTATGGCTATCAGTTTTGATAAAGCATTAGGTGTGCATCCGCAAGCCATGTTGATCCGTTCACAGCGAGCAGAATTAATTGCAACTAATATAGCTAACGCTGATACGCCTGGCTATAAAGCAAAAGATATAGACTTTGCCTCGGCATTAAAAGCGGCAAGGTCAACCCAGCAAAGCGGCAATACCATGGTAAGAACTAACGATAAACACATTGGTGGAGGTACTCATAGTATGGGCAACTCTGAATCATTTCGTTTGCCAAATCAATCAGATACGGGCGATGGTAACTCGGTTGATATACAAGTGGAACGAAACTTGTATACACAGAATGCTATGGAGTATCAGGCCAGCTTGCAATTTTTAAGCGGCAGATTCAAGGGTCTGAATAAAGCTCTCGGTAGTCAAGGATAAAAATTATGAGTTTATATAATGTTTTTGATATTGCAGGTTCGGGTATGAGCGCACAAAACGTTCGCTTAAATACTACAGCTAGTAATATTTCTAATGCTAATACCATTAGTTCATCTCAAGACAAAACGTACCGAGCGCGCCAACCTGTATTTGCGGCTGAGCTAACAAAAGCTTCAGCATCAGCAAGTAATCAGCAGGGCTCCGCAGTTGGTGTTAAAGTTTTGGGCATTGTTGAAAGCGATGCACCATTACAAATTGAATATAACCCAAACCATCCAAGTGCGGATGAAAATGGCTATATCTATAAACCCAACGTTAATGTTGTAGAGGAGATGGCAAATATGATTTCTGCCTCTCGTTCTTACCAAACAAACGTGCAAGTTGCTGATGCAGCAAAGCAAATGCTAAGTAAAACACTGTTGCTAGGGCAGCGGTAACCGAGGGTAGGTTATGAGTAACGATATTAGTACATCTTCATCCTATTTAGACTCTATACGCTGGCAAGAAAAGCAAGTAGCGACCAGCGATGGTGAAAGTGATGCGTTAACGCAAGAAGACTTTTTTTCTTTGTTAACTCAGCAATTATCGTATCAGGATCCCAGTAATCCTGCGGATAATGACCAAATGATTGCTCAAATGACGAGCTTTACAATGGCGCAAGGGATTACAGATTTAAATACTAACTTTGAATCTTTAGCCTCTTCAATGACATCTAATTCAGCACTGCAAGCATCTACACTTGTAGGCAAACAAGCTTTACTTGAGTCAAATACTCTTGATTTAAATGAAACGGGTGATGCCAGAGGCTCNAGAAGAAGCCGTTGATAACTTAAAAATCAAAGTGACAGATGCATCGGGTCAGCTAGTGAGAACTATTGATATGGGTTCTCAATCAGCAGGTGCAGTTCGCTTTGCGTGGGATGGCAAAAATGAAGCCGGTGAGCGTTTACCTGAAGGTGAATATTCAGTAACCGCTGAAGGAAGCACTGACGGCGAATTTTCAAGCTTGCCCATTGCTACATTTAAAAACATTGAAAGCGTTAATATTAATGGCTCAAGTGGCATTATTATTAACACTAAAGAAGGTGCGGTTAGGCTGACAGATGTAGCAGAAATCGCGTAATAAATTTTAGTATTTTTCGCCTGCTAGCAGGCCACAGACTAACAGGTTAGAGGTGAATTATGAGCTTCAATATTGCATTAACCGGCCTTGCTGCCGCGCAAAAAGATTTAGACGTAACGGCAAATAATATTGCCAACGTTAATACCACAGGTTTTAAAGAGTCACGCGCTGAGTTTGCTGATGTTTACGCTTCATCAGTATTTAGCTCTGGTAAGACTAAAAATGGTGATGGTGTACAAACAACCATGGTTGCGCAGCAGTTTCACCAAGGCTCACTGCAATTTACAAATAACTCACTTGATTTAGCAATCACTGGTGAAGGTTATTTTGCGATGACCGACGATTTATCTTCGCAAGATTTAACATATACACGTGCAGGTGCATTCAAGCTTAACCAAGATAACTTTATGGTAGATGCTAAAGGTAACTTTTTACAAGCATTCCCAGTTGATTCATCTACAGGTGATACAACGTCGGTAAGTTTGAGCACAACTGATCCAATTCAAATCCCTGATTCGTCTGGTTCTCCTCGCGCAACAGAAAATGTATTTTTGTCGTTTAATTTAGATGCAACGGCGGATCCATCAGGTCTAGATTTTGACCCTACGTCTAGTGGTACTTATAACTCATCTACGTCAACAACGGTATATGACTCACTAGGTGAGCCGCACATTTTACAGTACTTTTTTGCGAAGCAGGATCCTGCATCTCCAACTGGTGCTGAAAATAGCTGGGATGTATACGCAACACTCGATGGCAAGGTAGTTGGCAGTAACGGTGAAGAACAAACAACAGCAACTTATGCGCCACTTACAACTCTTGGTTTTAACTCAAGTGGTTTGCCATCAACAACAGGTGGTGTGGCAAATACAAATACAACTACTTTTGATGAAATACTACTACCAGCGGGTTCTGGTGCTGGTTTATCAACATTATTAGACAATGGTGCAACTTTCCCAAGTACTGGTATTGAACTTAACTGGCGCGATGAAAATAACACAGCAGGGCGTATTCCTACTCAGTATTCAAGTGGTTTTGAAGTAAAAGCACTTGATCAAGATGGCTCAACGGTTGGCCGTTTAGCCGGAATTGATATAGGCACAGACGGTAAAATTGTCGCCTCTTACAGTAATGGCGACTCAACATTTTTAGGCCAAGTGGCTATGGTACGTTTTCCAAACTCACAAGGGTTATCACAAGTGGGTGATACAAGTTGGAAGCAAAGTATTGATTCAGGTGAACCTGTAGCGGGTGAAGCTGGTTCGGGTACGTTTGGTGGAATCAACTCATCAGCACTTGAGCAATCAAATACTAACCTTACTAATGAGCTTGTAGACTTAATTACTGCACAGCGTAATTACCAAGCAAACTCACGTGCGCTTGAAGTTAACTCAACAATTCAGCAAAGTATTTTGCAGATTCGATAAGTTAAACCCCATTGAATATATTAGGCTGCATTTTTGCAGCCTTTTTTATAAGTCCTCTTTGTAAGCCGTTCTAAATACCTCTCAATGTTGCGTCAAATTTAATCTGGCACCTATTTTGCATTTATAAGTTCAGAGATTTTTTATGTGAGTCGATACTATGGACAAAATGGTCTACATTGCGGCCTCTGGCGCTAAGCAAAGCCTACAAGGGCTTGCGCTTAAAGCCAATAATTTGGCGAATGCAAATACAACAGGATTTAAAGCCGACTTTGCGCAGGCGCGTTCTATGCAAGCGTTTGGCGAAGGTTTACCTACCCGTGTATTTTCAATGCAAGAGCGTCCGGGTTCTAACATGGTATCGGGTGGCATTGTTCAAACCGGGCGCGACTTAGATATCGCGATGAGTGATAACGCTTGGCTTGCCGTGCAAGATGCCTCAGGCAACGAAGCTTATACCAAAGTAGGTACGCTCAATATTACAGCGCAAGGCATGTTAGTAACCAGCGGTGGTCGTCAAGTAATTGGCGAAGGGGGACCTGTTATTCTACCCGTCCCAGTCGAAAAAATAGGGTTTAGCCAAGATGGCGCTATTCAAGTACGACCACAAGGCGCTCCCGCTAACTTTTTAGAAGAAATAGATACGCTTAGAGTGGTAGAAGCAAATAGCTCACAGCTCGAAAAAGGTAACGATGGTTTATTTAGACCAAAAGCAAATGTAACAGTAGATACCTCTGCCAATGTAAAAGTTTTAAGTGGTTCGCTTGAAATGTCGAATGTGAACCCTGTTCACGAAATGGTCGACATGATAAGCCACCAGCGCCAATTTGAATTACAAGTGAAATTAATGAAAACAGCTGAAGAAATTGACGAGCGTCAAGATCAGTTATTACGCATAGTTTAACTTTAAAGTGAGGACACGATTATGAATCCAGCATTGTGGATCAGTAAAACTGGGCTAGACGCTCAACAAACCGATATATCGGTTATTTCAAATAATTTAGCGAATGCGAGTACCGTAGGTTACAAAAAAAGCCGCGCTATATTTGAAGATTTACTTTATCAAAATATTAATCAACCAGGTGGTCGTTCATCGCAAGATACCGAAATGCCGTCGGGTTTAATGTTAGGTGCGGGTGCTAAAGTTGTAGCTAACCAAAAAGAGTTTACGCAAGGCAACATGTTGACCACCGAAAACTCACTAGATTGGATGATTTCTGGCGAAGGCTTTTTTGAAGTACTGCAACCAGATGGCAATATTGCTTACTCGCGCAATGGTCAGTTTACTACTGATGGCGATGGACGAATTGTAACATCGGGCGCTGGTTACGTTATTCAGCCAGAAATGAATGTACCTGATGACGCGCAATCAATTACAGTTTCGCAAGACGGCGAAGTATCTGTACGTGTTGCAGGGCAAGCCGATAACGTGGTCATTGGTCAGCTAACAATTAGTGACTTTATTAATCCATCGGGCCTTGAGCCAATTGGTCAAAACCTTTATACCGAAACTGCTGTAAGTGGTGCGCCGGTACAAGGTAACCCGGGTGTTGAAGGGTTAGGGAGCATTATTCAAGGCTCTCTTGAAACTTCAAACGTAAATGTAACTGAAGAGCTAGTAAATCTAATCGAAACTCAGCGTATTTACGAAATGAACTCAAAAGTAATTTCGGCCGTTGACGAAATGATGAGTTACATTAATCAACAGCTTTAATAGAGTAGGGGGAATTATGCGTAATATTATTTTATTTGCAGCGGGCACATTATTTTTAAGTGGCTGTATGTCTACGCAAAATAGTGAAGTAGTGCAGGACGACCCTTACTACGCACCTATGTACCCCGAGCCTATTTTAGAGCCGCTGGTAGCCACAGGTTCATTGTTTAATACTCATACATCAAACGACTTATATTCCGATAAAAAAGCGCTACGTACTGGCGATATAATTACGGTTAAATTGCAAGAGTCTACTCAAGCAACAAAAGCCGCTAAAACAGAAACAGACAAAGAAACTGACGCAAGCTTAGATCCCGTTATTGGATTAGGTGGTCTACCTGTAAATATAGGTGGCGATAGTATTCAGTTTGGTATTGGTAGTGATTCGTCGTTTACGGGCGATTCAAAATCAAACCAGTCAAACAGCTTAGTAGGCGATATTTCGGTAAATGTTATGCGCGTTTTACCTAACGGTAATTTAGTTATACGCGGCGAAAAATGGCTAACGCTTAATACCGGCGAAGAGTTTATTCGTTTAGAAGGGCTAGTACGCCCTCAAGACGTAAGCGCCGATAATACGGTTGAATCAAACCGCATTGCTAATGCACGTATTCAATACTCAGGTAAAGGGCAAACGCAAGAGGCGCAAAGTCCTGGTTGGCTTACACGTTTCTTTAGCAGTTCGCTGTTTCCATTTTAGAGGGTAACAACATGAATAGCCTTAAAGCTTTATGTTTAGTTGTGTTATTAGGTTGGCAGTTTACTGCCAGTGCTGAGCGCATAAAAGATGTGTCTATGGTTGAAGGTGTACGCTCTAACCAATTAGTCGG
The DNA here is from genome assembly GCF_000498015.1 of Pseudoalteromonas sp. TAE79. Classification (NCBI taxonomy): domain Bacteria; kingdom Pseudomonadati; phylum Pseudomonadota; class Gammaproteobacteria; order Alteromonadales; family Pseudoalteromonadaceae; genus Pseudoalteromonas; species Pseudoalteromonas sp. TAE79. The sequence continues at coordinate 128,979 of NZ_AUTL01000266.1, read as the reverse complement.
TTATGGCTTAGTGGTTGGTTTACCGGGCACCGGCGAGCAAAACTCATACACACAACAAAGTTTTAGAGGCATGTTGAACAGCTTTGGTATTACGCTACCTTCAACTCAAAGTCCTAAAATTAAAAATGTTGCTGCTGTTGCTGTACATGCAGAATTACCTGCATTTAGAAAACCCGGGCAAACAATAGATATTACGGTTTCTTCTATTGGTAGTGCAGGCAGTTTACGTGGAGGTACTTTACTACAAACTTTTTTAAAGGGTGTAGACGGTAACGTGTACGCTATTGCACAAGGTAGCTTAATTGTCGGTGGCTTAGGCGCACAAGGCCTTGATGGCAGTAAGGTTGTAATTAATACCCCTACCGTTGGTCGTATACCTAATGGTGCAACAGTCGAACGCACTGTAGAAAGCCCATTTATGCAAGGTGATTACATTACCTTTAACTTAAACCGCCCAGACTTTACAACGGCAAAACGCCTAGAAAAAACAATTAATGACTTAGTTGGCCCAAATAGCGCACAAGCAATTGATTCAGTTTCCATTCGTGTTATAGCACCACGCGATGCATCCCAGCGTGTATCGTATTTATCAACACTCGAAAACTTAGAATTTAAGCCAGCTGACATGGCTGCTAAAATTATCGTTAACTCGCGCACCGGTACCATTGTGATTGGCAAGAACGTTAAGCTTCAGCCTGCGGCTATTACGCACGGTGGCTTAACCGTAACTATTGCAGAACAACAAAATGTGTCGCAACCAAATCCGCTAGCAAACGGTGATACAGTTGTCACCCAGCAAAGTATTATTGATGTAAACCAAGATGACTCGCGCGCCTTTGTATTTAACCCAGGTGTAAGCCTTGACGATTTAGTTCGCGCAATTAACGAAGTAGGCGCAGCGCCTGGTGACTTAATGGCTATTTTAGAAGCACTAAAAGAAGCCGGCGCAATTAACGGACAGTTAGTTGTTATATAAATAACCCAAGCCAATAAATAACGTATTACTTAAGCCCTATATTTTTGAAATTAGGGCTTTTTATTTACAGCAACTTAAGTTTATTATTTTTATCTTCCTTGTTTTATCGGTAGTGGCTCAATTTTTGCATTTTTAACTGCATTATTCATTTTGTGTCAAAAAGCCGATGGAAACTAATCATCTCGATAAACAAAACTTTTTTGATTTAGGCAACTTAGATTCACTTCGTAAAGAAGCCTTAACGAGTGGCGATGCATCAACTGATGCCTCTAAAGCTGCGCTCAAAAAAGCGGCCGCACAATTTGAAGCTATTTTTACGCAAATGCTGCTCAAAGGAATGCGCAAAGCTAACGAAGCATTTGAAGACAAAGACAGTCCATTTAATTCAAGTGGCGTAAAGTTTTTTGAAGAAATGCACGATCAGCAACTTTCAACAGAGCTTTCATCAAATGGCTCGTTAGGCCTTGCCGATTTAATTGTTCAGCAGTTATCGCCTGAGTCTAAAAACTTTATGCCAGGCTCGGTGCTTAGAACAACCAACGATATTTTTAGCGATACACAAGTCGGATCCGCGCTTCCTCATGAGCAAAAAAATAATCAACCCGATCTTATCGTTAAGAGTACTAAGGCCGATATTGCTGAGCCTAAGGTTAATACTGCAGAGTCTAAAGCCGATAGCCCAACCTTTAAAAATGCAGAAGAGTTTGTAAGTTCAGTGTGGGAACACGCTAAAACTGCAGCACAAAAAATAGGTTTAAACCCTGCGGTAATGGTTGCACAAGCGGCACTTGAAACCGGTTGGGGTAAGCACATTATTAATAAAAGTGACGGCGGCAGTTCAAATAACTTATTTAATATCAAGTCAGATAAAAGCTGGGAAGGCGATAAAGCAAGCAAAGTAACGCTTGAGTTTGAGCAAGGCACACCCGTTAAAAAACAAGCCAGTTTTAGAGCCTACGATTCAATTAAAGATAGTGTGAACGACTTCGTTGATTTTTTAACGCAAAACCCACGCTACAAAGAAGCATTACAAAATACAGCAAAACCAAATGACTTTTTAGATTCATTACAAAAAGCAGGTTATGCAACCGATCCAAATTACGCCAGCAAAATAAAAAATGTGCTCAATAGCAGCCAGCTAAAAGACATTGCGGCAAACGTGATCCGCCAAGGAGTAGAGTAACATGTCGTTTAATTTATTAAACATTGCCAGTTCTGGGGTTAGAGCAAGCTCGGAGCTACTGCAAACGACAAGTAAAAATATCGCCAATGTAAATACCGTGGGTTACGTACGTGAGCGTACAGAGTTTACTACTATGGTTGACAACCAAGTAGGGCGAGGCGAAACATACCGATTACTAAATGAGTTTGCTCAGTCACAGCTAAATCGTGACACCTCTAATAAATCGTTTTTCGATCAATTTATTACTGAGGCTAATCGAGTTGATACTATTTTTTCTGAAGAGTCGAATAATCTTTCGACTGGTATTAACTCTTTATTTAATAACGTGCAAGAAGCGCTAAATCAGCCCTCATCTACTGTTGCTCGCTCATTAGTAATGACAGATGCGCAAAGCTTAATTGATCAAATGGATAGGCTTTCGGGCATCGTGCTTGATCAAAAAAGTATAGTGAACGAGCAGCTCGAAATATTTTCAGATGAAGCAAACTCACTCATTCAAAGTATTAGCACGCTAAATCAAAATATTGCAGCCGTTAACGGCACTAATAACGCCGCAGATGCGAGCTCTACCTATAACGAACGCGATAAAGCAATACGCGACTTATCAGAGCTAATAGACATAGAAACGCTTGATGGTCCAAATGGCGAAAAACTCGTTTTTATGGGCACAGGCGAAGCGGTTGTCATGCAAAATGGCGCATTTAACTTATTTTCGATGACGGGCGATCCTGATCCTAATTTTAAAGAATTCACGCTTGACGTTAATGGCGGCAAAGCTGTGCCGCTTGAAGTTGATGCCAGTAAATTAAAAGGCAAAATAGGTGGTTTACTTGCCTTCAGAGACGATATTTTAGTACCTGCGCAAAATCAAATAGGCCAAATGGGTTTAGCGTTAGCAGATGCATTTAATCAGCAAAATCACTTAGGAATGGATGCTAACGGTAAATTGGGCGGCGATATATTCACTATTCCTACGGCAAAAGGCTTTGCCTATCAAGCTAATACCGGTGGTGCTGGGGTTAGTGCAACAGTAGAACCCGGTAAAGGCAAGGAGTTACCGGCCAGTGACTTTATTGTGACTTATACTGATAATCCAAACGAAGTGAGTATTCAGCCAATCGATAATAAAGGCGAGCCGATAGGCCATGCGGCCATAGCCGTTATTCCTGCAAATAACATCATAGGTGAAGATGCTATACAACCAGCTACACCCGGTGATCCTAATGCAACGCCGCCAAAACCACCTACAGTTGAAGATTCATTTGGCTTAAAACTAGAAATTAATGGTACTGGTAATCCAGGCGATAAATTTCAAATTAAGCTCAATTCAGAAGCCGCAGCTAATATTACTCTCGCCACTGGGCGCGGTGAAGACCTAGCGTTAGCATCGCCAATACGCACCGCCGATGCTATAAATAATACCGGTAGCGGCGCTATTTCTGCTGGCAGTGTTACAAATATCTCAAACTTTACGAGTGAACCTTTAAACCTGTCAATTCCTTTAGGCATAGAGCCGCTAACATTAAAAAAAGTAGAAGAGCCTAATATGTATACTCTAAGTGATGGTACAAATACGACAGACTCTTTTGCAATTGACTCTTCAGGTAAAAATATAATTGCACAAGCGGAAGATGCAGGTGAACTAACTGATATTACAGCGTTTACAGCGGAAGAGTTAGGCTTTGATTTTGACATTCAAGGCAAACCAGCATTAGGTGATTCATTCACAATAGAGGCAAATAAAGGCGGCTTTGACGATAACCGTAATGGTTTAAAATTAGCAGATTTACAAAATGGTGAGTTAGTCCGTTTAAATGTAGAAACAACAGCAACGGCCGACAACCATAAAACGTTCAACCAAGCTTATTCAGGATTAGTGAGCGATGTAGGTGTTGTAACTGGTCAAGCAATCACAAGTGGCGCTGCATTTGACGCTCTAGCACAGCAATCTGAGGCATGGTACGAGTCGTTATCTGGAGTAAATCTTGATGAAGAGGCCGCAAATTTACTGCGTTTTCAACAATCATATTCAGCATCAGCACAAGTTTTAGCAGCAGCTCAAGAAATTTTTGACACCTTATTAAATGCGGCGAGGTAATTATGCGTTTATCAAATAATCTAATGTACCAAAACAACATAAATAAAATACTCGACAACCAACAAGGTGTTGCAAATGCTCAAGAGCGAGTAAATACTAGGCAAAAGTATTTATCTACCTCAGAAGCGCCAGCTGCTATTTCGCAAGCTATGCTGTATTCAAATAAAATACAAACTAATGAGCAATACACTAAAAATATTAACCAGCTAAATGGCCGCCTAGAAACAGAAGAAAGCGTATTACAAAGCATAAATAGTAATATTCAACAAGCACAAGAGCTCACTATTCAGGCAGGTAATGGTGTTTATACTAAAGATGATTTAAAGACGTTTGCATCAGAACTTAGTGGCATTCAACAAACGTTAGCTAACTTAATGAACACCCGATCAGAAGATGGAAAATTCATATTTTCAGGATATCAAGACAGCACGCAGCCGTATCAGTTTGATTCTGCAGCGGGTGAGTACACCTATAATGGCGACCAGGGCCAGCACCAAATAACTATAGCTGAAGGCGTATCAATTAAAGCGAGTGATAACGGCTTTGATACGTTTGAAAAAACTAACGCGCGATTAAATGTAGAATCAAATGTTGCTTCAATTCCTACACTAGTACCTGCTAATAACGTAACGGCTGGTACAGTGTATGTTGACGGGCAAGCTGAGTTTGATAAGTTTCATCAAGCAAATTACAACGCAGACCCAACAGCTTCAGCAACAGCAAATACATATAGTGTATTAGTAAGCCCTGGTGCTACAGCAACAGATCCACAAACCTACGAAATATACCGAGACGGCGCAGCATTAACCCCCGCAGTAACAGGTGAAGTTACTGATGAGCCTATCGATTTTGCAGGTATGAAAATTGAATTTGAAGGCACAGCACCAGGTCAACTCGATTTTAGCCTTGAAAAACCAGGCAAAGAAAACGTACTCAATACACTGCAATCACTTATTACCGGCCTTAATGGCGCACTTAAAGGTGATGACTTTCAGCAAGTACTTGCTGATGGCTTAGTGCAATTACAAAATGCGAGTGAGCAAGTGGTGTTTACCCAATCAAGTTTAGGCGGTCGTATGAACGCGCTTGAAAGAGTAAGCGATTCAAACTTAGCGCTCGATATTCAAAATAAAAGTAATCGCTCTAACTTAGTTGAAGTTGATATGGCAGAAGCTATTAGCGAACTAACCAAACAAGAAACGGCACTGCAAGCATCGCAAGCCACTTTTGGCCGTTTAACTAACCTTTCATTATTCGATTACTTATAAGCAGATTATAAGCAGAAATACCTTGCCGCTTTACCTACTTTAAAGCGGCAATAACTTGCTACAAAATCGCGGCAATAACCTGCTACAAAACCGCGGCAAAAAATTGTCACTCCCTTCCAAATAACTTCACTCTTTATTTACAATTCAATAAATTATATATTTTCATTTAAAAACAATGGCTTAAAAATGAATTAAAGTTGGCACAGTAAATGCTTTTCTTATTGTAAGAAATTATCGAACAGTGGTTCCTGTTAAATCGTGTTGAACCACACTCTGTTTAAACCTAGGAGATGGTAAAATGGCATTAACAGTAAATACTAATGTGTCGTCACTAAACGCACAACGTAACCTTAATAAATCAGGTGAAGGCTTAGCAACTTCGATGGAGCGTTTATCATCAGGTATGCGTATCAATAGCGCAAAAGATGATGCCGCCGGCCTACAAATTTCAAACAGATTAACATCACAAATAAATGGCTTAGCTGTAGCACAACGAAATGCCAACGATGGTATTTCAATGGCGCAAACAGCTGAAGGGGCAATGCAAGAGTCTACTAATATTTTGCAGCGAATGCGAGAGCTAGCATTACAATCAGCCAATGGTTCAAACTCTGCAGATGACCGTGATGCGCTGCAGAAGGAGGTCTCGGCTCTACAAGTAGAGTTAACACGTATTGCAGATACAACTTCGTTTGGTGGCCAGCAACTGCTAGATGGTAACTTTGGTACTAAAGCTTTTCAAGTCGGCGCAAACGCAAATGAAACAATCAACGTTTCCTTGTCAAGTGTCGCAGCAGAAGACATAGGTACTAAACAAGTTAACCTGCAATCAGCTGACGGTTTTGGTCAAGCTGTTGCAGTATCTGGTGATGCTGCTGGTGCCAATCCTATTGCCACTACTATGCAATACACGATTAAAGGCTCAAATGGTGAAGATGAAGTTGTTGCATTGCAGGCTGGCTCTTCTGCGAAAACGGCAGCGGCAGATATTAATGGTATTTCTAACAAAACAGGAGTAGAGGCGTCAGCTAAAACGCAACTTCAGTTCGCTTTAGGTGCAGGTTACGTAGCAACTGAAGATACAGTATCTTTTGAATTGAATGGTCAACCCATAAATGCTGACGCTAGTTTAAGCGATATTTCAAATGCAATAAACGCGCAAAGCGCAACTACAGGTGTATCAGCGTCATTAAATGAAGATAATGAGCTTATTTTAGAAGACATTGATGGTGATGACATTTTAATTGAAGACTTTGCAGTTTCTGATGATGGCGTTGCAAGCACAGCGCTAACTGCTAATATTACAGCAATAGGATATGATGGGACTAAAGCTGCAGCGCCAGTTCTTATAACTGCAGACACCGCAGATGATGGTACTGGTGCGGATTCAACTCGAGTACTTGGTGCAATTCAGTTAAATTCATCAAAATCTTTTACTGTAACAGGTAATGATGATGCACTTGTTGCAGCAGCGAGTGTTGATACTGGTATTTCAAGTATTTCTGTTGGTGTTGATGAGGTTGATATTACGTCTCAATCTGGCTCGCAGGATGCGCTAGCAATCATCGATGCTGCAATTGCCCAAGTAGATAGTCAGCGTGCTGATTTAGGTGCGGTGCAAAATCGTTTTGGTCATACAATCAGTAACCTTGCTAACATTCAAGAAAACGTATCTGCATCGCGTAGCCGTATTCAAGATACAGATTTTGCTACTGAAACCGCACAAATGACGAAAAACCAAATATTGCAACAAGCGGGTACGTCAATTTTATCGCAAGCTAACCAAATACCTCAAGCGGCAATTAGTTTATTAGGTGGCTAATTATTTAGTTTACTCGTAACTGTTTATATAAATGCACTTCAATTTGAAGTGCGTTTTTGTTTTTTGAGGTAGTAAAATTATTTGAAACATCACTTTATGTGTTATAAAAATTAATAAATAAATGTTTTACGCTTTAAAACAGTTGGTTATGTTCTATTAAATAAATAAACTAATTTATTTTCAAAATACCCCTAAAGATAATCAACCTCCTGCCGTTAAATTAATCAGTACGGAGCTGAGCATACATTTGTGACAGCTCTTGGTTAAATTAAAATAGCAACATTACGAAAGTAATTAGGAGTCTTATCATGGCTATAACAGTAAACACAAATGTATCTTCACTAAACGCCCAACGTAATTTAGCACGTTCAGGGGAGGGTTTAGCAACATCGATGGAACGTTTAGCATCAGGTATGCGTATTAATAGTGCAAAAGACGATGCTGCGGGCTTACAAATTTCAAACCGTTTAACGTCACAAATAAACGGTTTAGGTGTAGCACAAAGAAATGCAAATGATGGTATTTCAATGGCGCAGACTGCTGAAGGAGCTCTAAATGAGACGACAACTATTTTGCAGCGAATGAGAGAATTGACTCTTCAATCAGCGAATGGTTCGAACTCAGCGGAGGATCAAGATGCGCTAAATACAGAGGTAACAGCTTTAAAAGCAGAGATAACACGTATCGCGACAACAACTTCTTTTGGTGAGCAGAAGCTACTTGATGGTACTGGCGGAACTGATGGTACATTTACTTTCCAAATAGGCGCAAATAAAGAAGAAATTATTGATTTTACAATTGGTGATATGACCGCAGGTGCTGATGGTCTCAATGTTGATGCAGTCAATATAGGTTCAGATTCGGGTGATACAGATGCAGCGTTAGATTCAATAGATGCTGCGATTAAGGAGGTTGATGCACAGCGGGCAGATTTAGGTGCGGTGCAGAACCGTTTTGGTCATACTATTAGTAACCTTGCAAATATTCAAGAAAATGTATCTGCATCACGTAGTCGAATTCAAGATACTGACTTTGCAACCGAAACAGCACAAATGACTAAAAACCAAATTTTACAACAAGCAGGTACGTCAATTTTGTCGCAAGCGAATCAGTTACCACAAGCAGCGCTTAGCTTATTAGGTTAATAAGTTAAAGTAATAGCTTAATGTTTAGCTAGTACATAAAGTCAGTATTAGTTTTACAATAAAGGAGGTGGCTTTAGCTACCTCCTTTTGTGGTTTAAGGGTTTTAATTGAGCTATTGTTTAATTAACTAATAAATAGGAATCTGTTATGAATACCATTAATTCCAATGCAGAAGTTACATTACCAACCCCGCTAGCGGGTGAAGATAAAGTAGCTGGCCAAGCAGCTAGTTCGCTAACTGAACGCGCTGTTGACGATGTAAAGCAAGCTGATACACAAAATCAACAACAATTACAGCAAAATCAATACGAAAAAAATAACCAAGAAGTTACTGCTCAGCCGTTAGAGCGTGAACAACTAGAACAAATGGCGCAACAATTGCAGGATTTTATGGGTGAAATGAACCGCAGCTTACAATTTAAAGTTGATGAAGATTCAGGCCGTGATGTAATTAAGGTGCTCGACAAAAGCACTGGCGATGTGATTAAACAATACCCTTCGGAAGAAGTGTTAAGTTTAGTGTCTAAGTTGTCTGAATCGGCAGGTATTTTAATTGACCAAACAGTTTAATCGGTAGTTTGCATTACTAATATTGAGTTAGTTTATTTTTGAGTGTTTAAAGGGGTAAGGTATGTCTATTACGTTTAATGGTTTAGGCTCAGGGTTAGCGGTAGTAGATATTGTTGATGCACTAGTTAATGCTGAACAAGCACCTGCTGAAGCTCGTTTAAATACTACTGAAGGCAAATTAACAACGGATATTTCTGCCGTTGGCGCACTCAAGTCAGCGCTTGAAAAAGTACAAACCTCAATGGAAGCATTGGGCGATAGTGATAACTACCAAAAGCGAACAGCATCAGGTAATGATGATTTTATATCAATTAGTTCGGATAAAGACGCTCAGCCAGGTAGTTACAACATAAAAGTAGACGCATTAGCACAAGCTCACAAATTATCTTCCCCTGCATTTGCAGCAGACGAAGCCATTGGTGCTGGCGTAATTACAATTGGCTCTGGTGCAAATAGTTTCTCTACTGTTTTATCGGCTACAAATACGTTAGAAGATTTACGCGACCAGATTAACAATGGCCCTTTTACTGGCAGCGATAGTAATGATTCGGTTGTCGCCACTATAATAACTAGTGATACTGGTCAGCATTTAGTACTTACAAGTAAAGAAACCGGCGAAGACAACGCTATAACAATTACCGTACAAGACGATGACGGTAATAATACCGATACAGGCGGGTTATCTCGATTAGCTTATGATGTATCAGATGCAGACCCGGCTAACCACACAACTAATTTAACGCAAGTTAATGCTGCACAAAATGCACAAATAACGATTGATGGCACGTTAACTGTATCAAGCAATACCAATGAATTTACTAATGTGATTGATGGCGTGGATATTACCGCTAAAAAGTTGCATGCCACTGACGACGACTTAAGTGATATATCGGTTACCGAAAACAACAATAATATTAAAACAGGCTTAAATAGTTTTATTTCAAGTTACAACGAACTATTAGAGCTTAGTAATAACTTGGGTGCCTCCGGCGAAGCTGGCGCAGGCGTTATGGCGGGGGATTCACTGCTTCGTGGTGTTATGTCAAAGCTTCGTAGCGAAATAACAAATCCCGTTGATTTAGGTGGTGGTAATTCGCTATCGCTTTCGCAGTTAGGTGTAGAAACAGACCGCTACGGTGTTTTAACGCTAAATACAGAAACACTGGATGAGCAAATAGACGCTAACGTAAATCTAGTGCAACAGTTTTTTGTAGGCGATGACGATGATGGCTTTGCACAGTCGTTTGATGAGCTAATGAGCTTTTATACAGATTCTGACGGCATCATACAAAACCGAATAGATAGTAAAACAAATCAACTAGATGATTTAGATGATGATCGCTTGGACCTTGCCAGTAAAATGGAGTCGCTATCGTCTCGCTTATATGCTCAATATAATGCGATGGATTTATTAGTGGCGAGCCTTAATAACACCAGTAGTTATGTTCAAGCTCAATTAGAGAATATGCCAGGCGTAGTACGAGATAACTCTTAGTAGATAAATATAATATTAAATTAATAGCTAATTAAGAAAACACAAAAAAACCGTTATTTACAACGGTTTTTTTATGCAGCTATTTGAGTAGGTTTTAGCTACTCGCTTTATAGGCTTTAATCGCCTTTCCTGATTTTTTATGTTTAATAATAGCTTTTGATGATTCGTTTTTTGCACTATTCGCTTTTACTAAAATGGTATTTATACTAAGCTGAATTAATTCTAATTGCTCTGCACTTGGACCGTCACTGCTTTCGCACCATTGCTTTAGTTCAGTATTTAAAGTGTCTAAAAAAGGCTGAGCTTCGTCTGCATTATCATCATTTACTAACACTTCAATGTTACTAAGCAACGTTTGTATGAGCTCAGAGTAGTCCGTTAGTGGCTCTGAAAATGTTGGCGCGTCCATAATTAAAGTTAAACCGCAGGGCTGCGTTGATCTAGCGGAATATTATCCCAGCCTTCTTTAATTTCTTTAACAATACTTGATACTTCAATAATTGCTTCAATATCGTTGTTTATGTTCGCTTGCGTTAAACGGCGTTGGCAGTAATCGTAAAGTGCCAATAAATTGTTAGAAATACTAGGGTCTTGCTCTACCTCTAAATTAAGTGCATCTTGCAGAGCACCAAGCAATAAAATGCAAGCTGAAATATTCTCACCTTTTTTAGCTATTTCTTTGCGCTCAATAAACCCTTTTGTTGCTGCTAAGCGGCCAATAATATTACTAAATATAAGGTTTATTTGTTCGTAAGGAGTCATTTCGGCAATGCTACTAGCACGAACTTGACCGTATTTTTTTACTGAGATGTGAGCCATGGAAAATCCTAAAATTTAAAACGATAAAATTATGTGAAAGTTGATATAAAAACTTGTATAAAAACTTATATAAAAAATCAATATAGCTTTTATACTTTTATACTTTTATAAGAATAAAGCAATATTAATGCCAAGCATTTTCGCTTATTTATGTATCGGCATTTTTAACTTCAACTTAAATTTATAATTGAGTTTATTTACTAACAATAGCATTTTTATTGCTGAGTAAATTAATTTTTAAGGCTAGGTTGTATTTAGGTAATCGTTAAGTAATCGCTGAGTAATAACTAAGTTAAAACTACAACTCATACTTAATGATTAACTATTAACTATTAAGTATGATTGACTTAACTAGCCCGTCTGTTTTTTGGCGTTAATGTCAAAAAACTGCCNGTACGGCTCGCTAAATATGATCTTGATTTTAGATAATAATAACAACCGCGCAATAGGATTAAATGCTTCACTTGGCTTTATTGGTGAAGCTGTCCAACTATTAAGCGAAGACTGCTTTGAACAAGAATGCAAGAAATATCAGCAGCAAGAATGCATGATCATTTTAGGAGCATTGCAATCACTTGACCACGAAAGCTTAATTAAACGCTATCCAACTCTACCCTTTTTATTAATTGGCGAAACGCTAAAACCACTATTAAGTATAGCTAATGTGGTGGGGCTTATTTGCGAGCCATTTAATCACGAAGTGACAACTCAGTTACTTCACGACTGCCAGCAGTATCAGCGTATGCTGCCTAATGAGCATAAGCATACTAAACCGCATAAAATTTTTGATGGACTTGTTGGTGAAACAGAGGCCGTAAAAGATGTTCGCTTTTTAATTGAACAAGTGGCAAAAACCGACGCCAATGTTTTAATTTTAGGCGAATCAGGCACAGGTAAAGAAGTGGTTGCCCGTAATGTACACTTGCTTTCAAAGCGTATTAATGGACCGTTTGTGCCTGTTAACTGTGGTGCTATTCCAGCGGAGCTGCTCGAAAGTGAACTATTTGGCCACGAAAAAGGCGCGTTTACTGGTGCTATATCGGCTCGTAAAGGGCGCTTTGAACTCGCTCAAGGTGGAACGCTATTTTTAGATGAAATAGGCGATATGCCACTGCAAATGCAAGTTAAGTTGCTGCGAGTATTGCAAGAGCGCAGCTACGAACGTGTTGGTGGTACAAAGGCTATTCAGGCTGATGTACGCGTTATTGCAGCCACGCATCGTAACTTAGAAACAATGATTGAAGAGGGTAGTTTTAGGGAAGATTTATATTACCGCTTAAATGTATTTCCTATCGAAAACCCATCGCTTAGTGAACGTGCTGATGATATTCCGCTGCTTTTAAAAGAGTTAATGCGCCGTGTTAACGACCAGACTGGTTCTACCGCTAAGTTTACCGAGCGCGCAGTTGAGAGCTTAAAAGAACATGCTTGGCCTGGTAATATTCGTGAGCTTGCTAACTTAGTGGAGCGTATGGTTATTATGTTTCCTGAAAAAGTGGTTGATATTCCCGATTTACCTAATAAATATCGTTACATTGAAGTTGAAGCGTACGAGCCAGAATACCCTGAAGAGTTAATGGAAAAAGACGCTTTTAACGACATATTTAGCACCGGTTTTAGCGATTACGAAAGTGAGCCAGATACTGAGTTTAGCCAAACGGGTAGTGGGCTATTGCCTGATGATGGTATTGAACTTAAAGATTATTTAGCAGAGCTTGAAATTAGCTTAATAACCCAAGCATTAGAGCGCTATGATTATGTTGTAGCTCGCGCAGCCGAAATATTAGGTGTACGCAGAACAACACTCGTTGAGAAAATGAAAAAGTATAATCTTTCACGAGATTAGAAGTACGAAAATGGTGAAATACTTTTCGTTATTTATTATTCATTTGTGATCAATCACTTTACGGGCTTTGCCCGTCACGCAAGCAAGCTTGGCGTCTACAAGATAACCCAAACTTAAACCTTGGCGGTAGACGCTGAGCTTGCTCGCGTGAAAAGCGTAGCTTTTAATCATTTAAATAAAACGTTATTTCACAAAGAGAAAAACGAAGCTAAATGAGAAACCATAGTCAACTTACGTTTTACTTATCTAAAGCGCAGCGTCTCTTAACCTCTTTGTGAACAAATTACTTTTATAGCTTTTAATCACTTACTACTAAAAGCCTCAATAATTTCTTCTTTTCTAAAACAATCATTACTGTGATCGTTAACCATACCGCAGGCCTGCATATGCGCATATACCGTTGTAGGGCCTAAAAACTTAAAACCCCGTTTTTTTAAATCTTTAGCAAATGCAGTTGATGCCTCTGTAATTGCTGGGTAGTCCTCAGCGTTATTTAAATTACTTATAATCGGTTTATTATCGACAAACTGCCATTGGTAGTTACTAAAACTTCCAAATTCTTTTTGTATTTCTATAAAGCACTTTGCGTTGTTAACAGTTGCCGCAATTTTTAATCGGTTGCGCACAATCCCTTCATCAAGCATTAGTCTCTCAACGTCATCTTGTGTGAATTGTGCCACTTTATCTACATCAAAATTAGCAAATGCTTTTTTGTAACCGCTACGCTTTTTTAAAATTGTGTACCAGCTTAAGCCGGCTTGCGCTGATTCAAGCGTAATAAATTCAAACAGCTTTGTATCATCATAAAGAGGGACGCCCCATTCTTCATCATGGTAAATAACGTAGTCGGGTTTAGTGGTGTCGAGCCACGGGCAACGGCACTTTATTTGCTCACTCATTATTATTCCTTTTTGCGTGCGTCATTTTTATGTCGCTCAAATTGTTGATGTAACTTAATGATAAGTATGCAAATAAATTTTGGTATAAATCGTGCATTTAGACATATATCTACATCAATTCGAGATTTGATTATGGCCCTTGCTAGCGTGCTAAAACCACAGTTTTTTTCTGCAAATCAGTATAACCCATGTTTACTTCAAGAGGAGTACATTGGTGAATTAAGCGATCTGCGCAAGCAAGCAAGTTGGCTTTCGCATTTGGTTGATACAATGCCAGCAGGCGTGGTTGTACTTGATGGCAAAGGGTTGATTGCAAAAGCGAATCAAATAGCGATTGATATGCTTGGCGAGCCACTTGAAGGCGAACGCTGGTTTAATGTTATTCAGCGCTCTTTTAGGCCACATCAAGATGATGGTCACGAAGTGTCTTTAAAAGACGGGCGCCTAATAAAGCTTGATATTACTGCTTTAGCACCAGAGCCTGGGCAACTTATTTTAATGACGGATTTAACCGAAACCCGCCGCTTACAAAAACGTGTTGCACATATGCAGCGATTGAGCGCGCTGGGTAAAATGGTTGCATCATTAGCGCATCAAGTCCGTACGCCGCTCTCAGCCGCTATGCTTTATGCTGCTAATTTAGGGTCTAAGCGCTTACCCGAAGCATCTCGCGATAACTTTCAAACAAAGTTAATGTCGCGCTTAAAAGATTTAGAAACTCAAGTAAACGACATGCTGTTATTTGCTAAAAGTGGCGATCAGCAAGTTGTTGAGCAAGTTTCAATGCAGCAGCTTTTAACAGAAGTTAAAGCAGGCGCTGATGCGATGGTCGCACTTAATGAAAGTGAACTGGATGTAAGCTTACCAGAGCCAGATATACAAATAGTCGGTAATAAAACGGCACTGGCCAGTGCTATTCAAAATCTTGTGCACAATAGTATTCAAGTTATTGGCGGCGGTGCAAAAGTAAAAATTAGCGCACAAAGAGATTTAAAAGATTTAGATATGGTTCGTATTAGTGTGAGCGACAATGGCCCAGGTGTTGATTTAAGCCAAAGCGATAAAATCTTTGAACCATTTTTTACTACAAAAAGTCAGGGCACAGGCTTAGGGCTTGCTGTAGTGAGTTCGGTGGCTAGTGCACACCAAGGCCGTGTTGATGTGACTAATAATACGCAGGGTGGTGCCTGCTTTAGCTTGTTACTGCCTATTAAGGCAACATCTAAATTAGAGGGTTCATTATGAGTAACACTATTTTAGTTGTCGAAGATGACGCTGGGCTTCGTGAAGCCTTAATAGATACCCTTGAAATGTCGGGTATTGAATGTGTTGCAGCGAACAGTGCTGAGCAAGCAATGATATTGCTTAAAAAAGATCAATTTTCGCTTGTTGTAAGCGACGTGCAAATGGGCGCAATGAGTGGACTTGATTTACTACGCAGTATTAAATTAAACCACCCTGATTTACCTGTATTAATGATGACGGCGTACGCCACAATTGACGATGCAGTAGAAGCCATGCGCTTAGGTGCAATTGACTACATGGCTAAACCATTTGCACCTGAAGTGCTGTTAAATATGGTGAGCCGTTATTTGCCTGAAAAAGCAAAAGAAACCGACGGACCTATTGTTGCTGACCCAACTAGTATTCAATTATTGGAGCTTGCGAGTAAAGTAGCACGCTCTGATGCAAGTGTAATGGTACTTGGCCCAAGTGGTTCAGGTAAGGAAGTACTTGCTCGTTATATTCATGATAAGTCGAGCCGCTGTAATGAGCCATTTGTGGCGATTAACTGCGCGGCTATTCCTGAAAATATGCTCGAAGCCACTTTATTTGGTTACGAAAAAGGGGCTTTTACAGGCGCGATTCAAGCATGTCCGGGTAAGTTTGAGCAAGCACAAGGCGGGACTATTTTACTTGATGAAATTACAGAGATGGACTTAGGGCTACAAGCAAAGCTGTTACGCGTACTGCAAGAGCGTGAAGTAGAGCGTTTAGGGGGTCGTAAAACAATCCAGCTTGATGTACGTATTTTGGCAACCAGTAATCGTGATTTAAAAGAAGCCGTGTCTGAAAACCAATTTAGAGAAGATCTATATTACAGGCTTAATGTTTTTCCACTAATGTGGCGACCATTGTGCCAACGCCCTGGCGATATTATTGTATTGGCTAAGCATTTAATTGAGCGCCATATCAGTAAAAGCAAAGAGCCTATGGCGTATTTAGATAAAGCTGCCGAGCAAAAGTTACTGGCTCACGCGTGGCCTGGAAATGTGCGCGAGCTTGATAACGTTATACAGCGTGCGCTTATACTGCGAAGTGGCGATACAATAAACGAGCATGCTATTTTTATCGAAAACTTAGTATCTAATAACTTTGTTATGGAGCCATCATTGGCACCGGCGCAAACATTATCGCCAACAGAATTAGCTCACGCAGATAAAGGCGTTGATAAAAGTACGCTAAGCTCGGCATACTACGATGAAAAAGCACCTGTTGAGGCTGAACCTAAGCAGGGCTTGCTAGCGGCAGATACCGGTAGCTATAAAGATGAGCTTAAAGACAAAGAGCATCGCATTATTTTAGAAACCCTTGCACGTTGCCAAGGTAAGCGTAAAGACGTTGCTGAAACGTTGGGCATAAGCCCACGAACTTTACGTTATAAACTAGCGCAAATGCGCGATTTAGGTATTTCACTTCCTGCATAACCTCCTATAAACCCTAAGTTTGCGCTGCGAACTTAGGGTTGTCAAAACTCTGACTCACATAATTTAAAGTTAACTTCATGTATTTTAACAATTAATTATTTGGCATGTTTTGTGCTTTATTACTTGTAAGAGTTCACTGCGTGTCAGAGATAAATTATGAAAATTCAAAACAGTGCTGTATTTCAAGAAATGCAATCAATGGCTTTAGAAGCCGGCCGTAATAATCAGATAAATAAATTGCCGACTCAAGTTCAGCCTACTTCTACTTCCCAGTTTGGCGACATGCTTAGTGATGCACTAAATACAGTGCACGGTCTACAGCAAGATGCAGGTCAAAAAGTAAAAGCGGTTGAAATGGGTGATCGAAGTGTATCGCTTGCTGAGGCGATGATTGCTTCTCAAAAATCGTCAGTTGCTTTTGAGGCTACAGTACAGGTTCGTAATAAACTTGTTGAAGCTTATAAAGAAATCATGAACATGCCTGTTTAATTAGGTAGTGGAGAATTATTGTGGCGCAATCTAACCAATCTACAGACCTAGCACTTGCTGGCGGCGGTATCGACCAAAGTGGTGGTGATGATCAACAAGAACAAAAGTCAGGCTACTTAAGTGCTTTAAGTGGTGTTGATGTATTGCGCCAAGTAACACTGGTAATAGCATTAGCGATTTGTTTAGCTATCGCGATTTTCATTATTATTTGGGCTCGTCAGCCAGATATGCGCCCGTTAGGCAAAATGCAAACTGAAGAGCTTATTCAAACATTAGACTTTTTAGATGCACAAAAAATTGAATATCAACTCGATGGCAATGTTGTATCGGTTGATGAAAGTGAATACCAAAACATTAAGCTACTAATGACCCGTGAAGGGTTAGAGCAAGGTCCAGCATCAGGCTCTGACATTATTATGCAAGATATGGGCTTTGGCGTAAGCCAACGCTTGGAGCGTGAGCGCCTAAAACATGGTCGTGAACAGCAATTAGCACGCACAATTGAAGAGCTTAACAACATTACTCGCGCCAAAGTATTGTTAGCCATTCCTAAAGAAAACGTATTTGCCCGCAGAGAGAAAAAACCATCAGCTACCGTTGTATTAACACTTAAACGTGGGCGTTCACTTGACCGTGAAGAAGTAGACTCTGTTGTTGATATGATTGCCTCAGCAGTACAAGGCTTAGAACCTGCACGTGTTACAGTTACCGATCAAAATGGTCGATTATTAAATTCAGGTTCGCAAAGCTCACTAGCAGCACGCTCTCGTAAAGAATACGATTTAGAGCGTAAGCGCGAACAAGAGTACCTTGAAAAAATAGACAGTATTTTAATACCGGTTGTTGGGCTTGCAAACTATACAGCTCAAGTTGATTTGAGTATGGACTTTAGCTCGATTGAGGAAACTCAAAAGCGTTATAACCCAGACTTACCAGCGGTTAGAAGCGAAACCACATTTGAAGAAAATAACATTGGCGGCCTAGCTGTTGGTATTCCAGGTGCGCTTACAAATCAGCCACCGCTAAATTCAAATATTCCTGAGGTTGCGGGGCAAGGTGGTGCAGGCACTGCTACTTCTCCAACACGCAGCCACAAAGAAGCTACACGTAATTATGAACTCGATACAACCATTTCGCACAAGCGCCAGCAAAGTGGTGTTATACGCAGAATAAGCGTATCAGTTGCTGTTGACTATATTCCTAAAGTGGGAGAAAACGGCGAAACAACCATGGCTCCACGCTCGGTTGAAGCATTGTCAAATATTCGTCGCTTACTACAAGGCGGTGTGGGCTTTGATATGCAACGTGGTGATGCACTTGAAGTAGTAACAGTGCCGTTTGTACGTGAAGCAACAGATTTAGCTATAGAAGTGCCACTGTGGGAACAAGACTGGTTTATGAAAATAGCCCGCCTTGTATTGGGCGCCTTAGTTATCATTGTATTAATAATGGCAGTGGTAAAACCAATGCTTAAACGCTTGATTTACCCAGACGATACACTAGAAGAATACGACGAAGATGCACTAAGCTCAGGCGTAGATATTGGCGACAATACTCTTGATATGCTAAATAAAGACTTTGATTCTGCTTCGGTTGGTTTCTCAAGTGATGGTACACTGCAGTTACCGGATTTACATGGCGACGAAGATCTACTTAAAGCAATTCGTGCCCTTGTAGCTAACGAACCAGAACTATCATCACAAGTAGTCAAAGCGTGGTTAACAGAAGATGACTGATCAAGAACAAAAACAACTCCCGCCAGCCTTTGATGTTGATAAGCTAGATGGGGTAGATAAAGCCGCTATATTACTTTTGAGTTTATCAGAAGAAGATGCAGCGCAAATCCTTAAACACTTAGAACCTAAACAGGTACAAAAAGTGGGTATGGCGATGGCTGGGTTACAGGACTTATCACAAGCTAAGATTAGCGCTGTACACAACTTGTTTATAGAACAAATTCAAAGCTTTAGTACCATTGGTTTTCAGTCAGAAGACTTTATTAAAAAAGCGCTTACAGCAGCACTTGGTGAAGACAAAGCCGCTAGCCTTATTGACCAAATTGTTATGGGCTCAGGCGCTAAAGGCTTGGATTCATTAAAATGGATGGACTCTAAGCAGGTAGCAAACATTATTCGTAATGAGCATCCGCAAATTCAAACCATTGTATTATCGTACTTAGAGCCAGAACAGTCTGCTGAAATTATTGCTCAGTTCCCTGAAAAAGTACGCTTAGATTTAACCATGCGTATTGCAAACCTTGAAGAAGTTCAGCCAGCAGCACTGCAAGAGCTAAACGAAATCATGGAAAAACAATTTGCCGGCCAAGCAGGTGCACAAGCCGCTAAAATGGGTGGCTTAAAAGCTGCTGCAGATATTATGAACTACCTAGATACTAATGTAGAAGGGCAGTTAATGGACTCTATTCGTGAACATGACGAAGAGATGTCGCAGCAAATTCAAGATCTTATGTTTGTGTTTGAAAACTTAATGGATGTTGAAGACCGTGGTATTCAAGCAATCCTACGAGAAGTACAACAAGACGTATTAATGAAAGCAATTAAGGGCACCGACGATGCGCTTAAAGACAAAATACTGGGCAATATGTCTAAGCGTGCAGCCGAAATGCTTGCTGATGATTTAGAAGCTATGGCACCTGTTCGAATAAGTGAAGTAGAAGCGGCGCAAAAAGAGATTTTATCAACAGCGCGTCGTTTATCTGACTCAGGTGAAATTCAGCTGGGCGGCGGCGGTGGCGAGGAGTTCCTGTAAACCATGAGCAAACTCAAAGGGCGCACTCTTCACGCTGATGAAGCAGATGAACTATTAAAAAACTGGGCTATACCGGATGTAGCACCAGATGAGAGCAGCTTTGGCAATCGCTCTACAGCTTACGGCACACCGCTTAGTGAGCTGTACAAAAAAGAATTAGCTGAAGAAATGCCAATTGATGAGCCACAAGAGCCAGAACTCCCTGCGCTTACCATGGTTGAGCTTGAACGCATTAGACAAGACGCGTACGAAGAAGGCCTTAAACAAGGTCATGAGCAAGGCTACATAGACGGCTTTGAAAAAGGTGTTGGTGAAGGTAAAGAAGCAGGCTACAAAGAAGGCTTAGAACAAGGTAAAACACAAGGCCTTGATGACGTAAAACCATTAATTGAAGAGCAGTTAACAAGTTTAAAAACCATTTTAGAGGGGTTAACTGCACCGCTAGATAAAGTGGACGAACAAGCCGAGAAGCAATTAGTACAACTTGCTAGCATGTTGGCGGAAGCTGTTATTTATCAAGAAGTAAAAACATCGCCTGATGTAATTTTACATACGTTAAAGCAAAGTATTGATTCACTTAATGCGGAGCAAGAAAAAGTACGAATCCATTTAAACCCCGAAGACTTAGAACTCATAAAAGAGAGCTACGGCGAACAAACCATTATTGATAATAACTGGCAATTAATGGCAGAGCCCACTCTTGAGCGCGGTGGCTGTGAAGTTAAAACAGCGCAATCGTCACTCGACATGACCCTTAAAACACGTGTCAAAGAAACGTTGGATAGTTTTTTGCATAATAGTGGTATCTAACTATTTTATTGGCGTGTTATGTCAACTCAACGTGCACCTTTAAGCGAACGCTTATCTCAATATCAACAACATATTAAAACCCCGGCGCCTGCTGTGGCAGGNGGTATTTTAACGCGTGTTGTTGGCCTTACCCTTGAGGCTAGAGGTTTACGTGCACCCGTTGGTAGCCAATGTAAAATAGAAACCATGAACGGCTTTGTAGACGCCGAAATAGTCGGTTTTAACGACCAAACTTTGTACTTAATGCCTAACGACCACATCTCTGGTGTATTACCTGGTGCGCGTGTTATTCCTCAAGTTAATAACTTAGGTTTGCCTGTAGGGATGAGTTTATTAGGCCGCGTGGTGGATGGTTTAGGCCGGCCGCTAGATGGCCTTGGTAAAATTAATGCTGAGCATCATTTAAAGTTTGCGCAAAATACTATAAACCCGCTTTCTAGAAGACCAATCACTAAGCCTATGGATGTAGGTGTGCGTGCTATTAACTCGGTAATTACAGTAGGGCAAGGCCAACGTATGGGCTTGTTTGCAGGCTCCGGTGTGGGTAAATCTGTATTATTGGGTATGATGACCCGAGGTAGTGAAGCCGATGTCATTGTTGTTGGCTTGGTGGGGGAACGTGGCCGCGAAGTAAAAGAATTTATTGAAGAAATACTCGGTGTAGAAGGACGCAAACGCTCAGTTGTTGTTGCAGCACCCGCTGATTCATCACCACTTATGCGTTTAAAAGGCTGTGAGAGCGCCGTAACTATTGCAGAGTATTTTAGAGATCAGGGTTTAAACGTATTATTGTTACTCGATTCGGTAACGCGTTACGCAATGGCGCAACGTGAAATTGCACTTGCTGTAGGCGAACCGCCGGCAACCAAAGGTTATCCGCCTTCGGTGTTTGCTAAATTACCTGCGCTAGTAGAACGCGCCGGTAATGGCGGAGAAGGGCAAGGTTCAATTACTGCCTTTTTTACAGTGCTTAGTGAAGGCGATGATATGCAAGACCCTATTGCAGATGCAGCGCGAGCTATATTAGATGGCCACATTGTACTATCGCGTGATTTAGCCGACAGCGGGCACTATCCCGCTATAGATATAGAAAAGTCGATTTCGCGTGTTATGCCTCAAGTTGTTTCTGAGCCGCATATGCAACAAGCCCGAGTGCTTAAACAAGTATATTCAATGTATCAACAAAACAAAGATATGATTACTTTAGGTGCCTATCAAAAAGGGACCGATCAAATGCTCGACCAAGCCATAAATATGATGCCAAGAGTAAATGCATTTTTACAACAAGGTATGCGAGATGTCATTAGTTACGATGATGGCCTGCAAGGTCTTGCTCAGTTACTAGGACAAGCATAATGGCTAAAAATAAACTCGATTTATTGCTCAAAATTGAAAATGACAAAGAAGAAAGTTTGCGCATGAGTTACTTACAAGCCAATCAAAACTTGCAATCGAATCAACAAAAGCTACAAGGTTTAAATAATTTTAGACTTGAGTACTCTCAGCAGTTACACCTCAAGGGGAAATCGGGTTTATCTAGTGCCGGATTTGGGCAGTATCATGCCTTTATAGCTAAAATTGAAGAAGCAATTCGCCAACAAGCAAGTACGGTAAATACCGCTAAGCAAGTTGTTACTCAACGTAAAACGCTATGGCTTAAGCAGCAAATTAAAGCTAAAGCAGTCGCCAAATTAATCGAAAATCAAAAACTCAAAGCAAATGCGTTAATGGCTAAAAATGAGCAAAAAATGTTAGATGAATTTTCAGCTAATCAGTTTTTCCAACGTCGTAAAGCTTTGTAATTCAGGCACGCTAATTGCTTTATTACTTAGTGGAATTCAACTTTTGGCGGTATGCGGTCGCATATTGCCGTAATGGTATTAGGTGATTTATGGCGATGAATAGCATTTCGTTTTTAGTTTCTTCTGAAAAAGACTCTTTGTTAGCCTTTAAAGACAATAGCTTAGCTAATAGTGAAGGCGATTTAGGCGCGGAGTTTTTAAGCCAGCTAAACGAAGCGCATAACTCTATGGAGTCTTTGCTTAAAGGCAATAAAAATCCCGATGCCGAAAACTCGATTGCTATTCCTAAGCATAAACAGCCAGAAGAAAATGAAAATCTGAGCGCAAAGCCTGGTGACGAAACAACGGACAAAGTTACTTTTGTGTCTGTTGAGATGCTTGATCAAATTAATTCAGCACAAGCAATGAGCACTTCGGTCAATAAGCCGTCCGATGCAACTAACAGTTTAGAATCAGAAAATGCAGAGCTAGAAGCTACACAGGTAGAGAATACCGAAATAGAAAACACAGAAATAGAAAATACAGAATTAAAAAGCACACCAGGAATTGCATCTGCTAATACAAGCAGTGAAGTATCGACTGAAGTATCGACTGAAGAAGCGAGTGTAGTGCAAAATCCGATTGCCACTAGTGTAGACTCTAAAGCGGCTAAATTAACTGATTCAAAAAGCGATAACTTAAGCTCACTACCTTTAAATTCGTTACCATTAAATGAAGGCAAAAATCATAAAAGTGGTGTTGCCGAAGGTATTGAACAGCCATTAAATCCTATAAATAAAAAGCCTGATGACAGTATTGGCCCTATAGTTAATGATGCTAAATTAGTTTCAATGGATTTAAAGGAGCAATTAGCTCAAGGCAAACCCGTTGATAAAAGCTCAAAAAATATAGTGTTGCCAATACCAGTGCCTACGCCAGCAACTCCACAAACATCTGAAAGTGAAAAAAGTGCTGCAATAGATACTTTAATGACTAAGGATACGAGCTTAATTAAAGCTAATAACGTCATTGCTAGTTTAACGCCTGAGCAGCGCTCGCAACTTAATGCGCAAATTAAGACATTAGACAATACCGACTCGACTAATAGCTCGACTACTAATCGCACTGCCAACCTTAAACAAATGCTTGCGCAATTTATTACTGATAATGAAGAAGCACAGGGTAGCGTAGCTAAACAGTCTTTTAGTTCTGAGATTGATACGCTTAATATCACTGAAAAACAAAGCTTGTTAACACAATTAAACGCTTATATTAAAGCTGAACAGCCAAAAGGCGAGCAGCTGTCAGTGCTTAAGCAAACAGTTAATGAGTTAAAGGCTTCAATTGAAATAGGTTTGGCCGATACAGCAAAATCAGATTCAAAAATGTTTGTAGCGCCAGTTACTCAGAGCGCTGTAAATGACTCGCAAAAAGTCAGCTCAAAAATATCGACAAGTGAAAATGTTGAACCAAGTAAGGCTGCCACAGCTTCTATAAAGGATGAAAACGCCACAAAGTCATCTGAGTTGATGCAAAAAGATGGCCTTAAAAAAATAACTGCAGAACAAACACCTGCACGCGTAGCACAAGTATTTACGCAAATTACAGCTGCTTTAAATACTCAGCAAATGAGCACATTAAGCCAATACGACTCACTAAGTTACGAGCAGAGCTTACTTGATACCCAAATACAAACTCAACAATTACAAAGCACGTCACAGGTTAAGCAAGTAAGTATTGATCCTGGCGTAATGCAGGCAATTAATATTGTTAAAAGTGATGCAGCTAAATTATTGCAAGAGCGCGTCAGCTCAATGCTGAGCATTAATAATAAAGAAGCAGAAATTCGACTCGATCCTCCCGAAATGGGCAGTATGCAAATACGTATTCGTAGCGATGCAGAACAAGCACATATAAACTTTGTAGTACAAAACCAGCAAGCCAAAGAAGCACTTGAACAATCAATGCCGCGCTTACGTGAAATGTTAGCGCAACAGGGATTAGAGCTTGGTGAAAGCACTATTTCTTATGGGCAATCTGATGGTGAAACTGCTGAGCACAGTGAAGCTGGAACTCAAGGTAATTTGGCTAATAATAAGTCAGTTAATGATGAAAACGACGAGCAAGCAAATAACACTGCACAAAGTTCTCGACAACAAACTTCATCATCAATAGATTACTATGCCTAAGTACTGCTATTATAATAGTTAAAACAAGCAAGTACCTTTGCAATTAAAGGAATCATGATGGCTGAAGAAGCAAGTTTAGAAATTGAAGAAACCGGTAAAAGTAAAAAGAAACTAATAATAATTATAGTGGCTGTACTACTTATAATAGGTGGTGCTGCAGGTTACTTTTTTATGTTGGGCTCGGATGCGTCAGTCGAAACCTTAGGTGAAGAAGCGGGAATCTCTGTAGATCTGTCAACTGGATTTGGTGATTCAGCTGAAATAGGCAGTGCTTTATATGTTTCTATGCCACGCCCATTTGTATTTAACGTACCTGGCTCAAGTCGCGACAGAATTGTGCAAATTAAAGTACAGTTACTAGTACGTGGTGAAGTAAATGAAGAAACAGCTAAAAAACACATTCCATTAATAGAAGGTACTCTATTAAGTGTGTTTTCTACTACAACAGCCGATGAGTTAAGTACGAGTACGGGTAAAGAAACACTTCGTTTTTCTGCACTTGAAAAAGTCCAGGAAGCTTTAATTGATGTTGAAGGCAGCAAAGTTATTGAGCGGGTATTGTTTACCGGCTTTGTGATGCAATAAGGGGTTAGCGTGAGCGATTTATTATCCCAAGACGAAATTGATGCGCTATTACATGGCGTTGATGACGTTGAAGAGGAAGATATACACGACGGTGAAGATGGCGGAGGAAGTACGCTTCAGTACGATTTTTCTTCGCAAGATCGGATCGTGCGTGGTCGTATGCCGACACTGGAAATTGTTAATGAACGCTTTGCTCGTCATATGCGAATTAGCCTATTTAACATGATGCGCCGCACCGCAGAGGTGTCTATTAACGGCGTGCAAATGATTAAATTTGGTGAGTATATCCATACTCTATTTGTTCCAACCAGCTTAAATATGGTGCGTTTTAGACCGCTTAAAGGTACCGGCCTTATTACCATGGAAGCACGACTTGTGTTTATTTTGGTAGATAACTTTTTTGGTGGTGACGGGCGTTATCATGCAAAAATTGAAGGTCGAGAATTTACGCCTACAGAACGTCGTATTGTGCAAATGCTCCTTAAAATAATCTTTGAAGATTATAAAGAAGCATGGGCTCCGGTTATGGATGTATCGTTTGAATATCTCGATTCAGAAGTAAACCCCGCTATGGCGAATATTGTAAGTCCAACAGAGGTTGTGGTTATTAGCTCTTTTCATATTGAGCTTGATGGCGGTGGTGGCGATTTTCATATTGCACTTCCGTATTCGATGCTTGAGCCAATCCGAGAGCTTTTAGATGCGGGTGTTCAGTCTGATACTGAAGATACTGATTTACGTTGGAGCAAAGCACTTCGCGATGAAATAATGGATGTTGAGGTTGATATGTCGACTCAGTTACTTGAAGTTGATTTGACCTTAAAGCAAATTATGGAATTAAAAGCAGGTGATATTATTCCGGTTGAAATGCCTGAGCATATAACCGTGTTTGTTGAAGAACTACCTACATTTAGAGCCAAGATGGGCCGCTCTCGCGATAATGTTGCGCTTCAAATTAGTGAAAAAATTAAACGACCTGATTCAGTTAAATCTGAGCTGCATGTATTTACCAAAGGCGGCAAGAAAATTGACTCAGATGCAGAATTAGCAGAACTAGAAGATGATTTACACCTCTCTGACGGTGTAGACTTAGACTGGTAATTGATTAAAAGGTTAAAAGTATGAGCGATGATCAAGATACAATGGACGAATGGGCAGCAGCATTAGCAGAAGCCGAAGGTCCAGATGATAGTAGCGAAGCACATGTTGCAGAGCTTGATGAGTTAAGTGATTCAAAACACGAAATGAGTGGCGATGAAAAACGAAAACTCGACACTATTTTAGATATCCCCGTTACTATTTCAATGGAAGTAGGGCGCTCTAAAATTAATATTCGTAACTTACTGCAACTCAACCAAGGCTCTGTTGTTGAGCTTGACCGTGTTGCGGGCGAGCCGCTAGACGTACTAGTTAATGGTACTTTGATAGCTCATGGCGAAGTAGTTGTAGTAAACGACAAGTTTGGTATTCGCTTAACTGACGTGATCAGCCAAGTAGAGCGGATCAAAAAACTACGATGAGCTTATTAGTTGCTTTAACTAGTTCCGTTTTTTCAAAAGCAGATGTGGCAACACCAACTGGAGATATACTCTCTATGGTGCTGTCGCTTGTAATGGTGCTAGTACTAATTATTGTGCTGGCATTTTTTGTTAAAAAGCTTAATCCAAATTTAGCAAACAGCGATGAATTTAAAGTAGTCAGAAGCCTGCCTTTGGGTTCTCGTGAGCGTTTAATGGTTGTTGAGATAGATAATGCTCAGCATTTGCTTGGTGTAACTCCTCATAGTATTAATTATTTACACAAGTTAGAAACCCCATTAAGTGAAAAAGAACTGCCTGAACTCGCTAAACGATTTGGTAAACTTTTAAACCCACAATCAAACCAAAATAAAAAGAATTAAACCTATGACAAAGTGGCTGCTTATTATTTTTGCCATGGTGTTTGTACCAAGTGTAAGCGCAGAGGGAATTGATGCGCTTACTATTACAACAAACGCTGATGGCACACAAGATTACTCAGTAACGTTACAAGTTTTAGCAATTATGACGGCGCTGAGTTTTATACCGGCTGCCATAATTATGATGACCTCATTTACACGAATTATTGTTGTACTCGCTATTTTGCGCCAAGCAATTGGTTTACAGCAAACACCGTCAAACCAAGTGTTATTAGGCATGTCACTTTTTTTAAGTATTTTTATAATGGCGCCTATTTATCAGCAGGTAAACGAGCGAGCTATAGAGCCTTACTTAAATGAGCAGGTTACATCAGTAGAGGCTTTAGAGCTTGCTAAAGAGCCAATGAAAGCATTTATGCTTTCTCAAGTGCGTCTCAAAGACTTAGAAACGTTTGCTAAAATTGCCGGTTACGATCAGCTAAATTCGCCACAAGATACGCCATTAATAGTGTTAATACCGGCCTTTGTAACCAGCGAACTGCAAACGGCATTTATAATTGGGTTTATGTTTTTTATCCCATTTTTAATTGTTGATTTAGTGGTCGCTTCGGTATTAATGGCGATGGGTATGATGATGCTTTCCCCCATGATAGTGTCCTTACCGTTTAAAATTATGCTGTTTGTACTTGTTGATGGTTGGAGCTTAGTGATGGGGACTCTAGCTAAAAGCTTTGGTTTAGGGACTTAGTATGCAAAGCATTAACATGACCCAACGATAGGAGTACAACATGGAACCGGAAATTTTTGTTGATATTCTAAGTGACGCGCTGTTTTTAGTTATTAAATTGGTGTCTGCAATTGTAGTCCCAGGCCTAATTATTGGTTTAGTGGTTGCTGTATTTCAGGCGGCAACATCAATCAATGAACAAACGTTGAGCTTTTTACCTCGTTTATTAATTACCATTAGTGCGCTAATTGTAGGTGGGCACTGGCTTACTCAAGAACTGATGGATTTTTTTACTCGCCTAGTATTACTTATTCCTGAAATTGCAGGTTAAACGTGGAATACCCCTTTTCAGTTGTTATTCAATGGTTGAGCGATTTTTTGCTGCCCCTGGTACGCATTAGCTCAATGATTATGATTATGGCTGGTTTAGGTGCTAAAAATGTCCCTACGCGCATAAAAATGGGGTTATCAGTTGTTGTAACTTTTCTTGTCGTTCCTGTTCTGCCGCCCGCTACATTCACTAATTTATTTTCGTTTGAGATGATTTTAGTCGTTATTCAACAAATGCTGATTGGTGTTGCTATTGGTTTTGCATCTATACTCTTATTAAATACTTTTGTGTTAGCAGGGCAAATACTTGCGATGCAAACCGGTTTAGGTTTTGCTTCGGTTATTGACCCCTCTAATGGCGCAAGCGTCCCAGCGGTTGGCCAGTTTTTCCTTATTTTGGCCACCTTGCTATTTTTTGCTTTTAACGGTCATTTAATGATGATTCAAATGGTGGTGCATAGCTTTCAAGTGCTACCCATTGATGGCACATGGTGGTCTGTAGATCATTACTGGGACATAGTGACTTGGGGCGGCTGGATGTTTACTACAGCACTGGTACTCTCACTTGCACCGCTTACCGCAATGCTCGTTATTAATATGTCGTTTGGGATTATGACGCGTGCAGCGCCGCAATTAAATATTTTCTCTATTGGTTTTCCGTTTACCTTAGTAGCGGGACTTATTATTATTTGGGCGACACTAGGTAACTTTGTTACTCAGTTTGAGTTTCAATGGTTAAAAATGGTTGAGCTAATGTGTACTTTAGTTGGTTGCTCACCTTAGGAGAAAGTCATGTCTGAAGACTCAGGACAAGAAAAAACAGAAGAACCGACATCCAAAAAGCTTGAAGAATCTAAAAAGAAAGGCCAAATAGCACGCTCAAAAGAGTTAGGTACCATGTTTGTACTTATTTTTTCGGCTATATCGCTTTTGATGTATGGTCCTGAAATTGGTAAAGGTTTATACAATGTAATGGGCCGAACCCTTAGCTTAAACCGCAACGAAGCCTTTGATACCACTAAAATGTTTGCCGTGTGGGGAGAGGTTGCAGACGCGTTGATGTTTCCTATGGCTATGTTTGTGTTAATTATCGTTTTGGCTGCATTTATTGGTAATACGTTACTCGGTGGTTTTAACTTTAGCTGGGAAGCTGCTGCACCTAAAGCAAGTAAAATGTCGCCAATGAAAGGCTTTAAGCGGATGTTTGGCCCGCAAGCGGCTATTGAGCTTGTAAAGTCACTTTTAAAATTTGGCTTGGTTGCAAGTTTTGCTATATTTTTAATTAATACCTATTTTGATGAAATACTGCATTTAAGTTTAGAAAGTGCGCCAGGTAATATTATCCATGCCTTAGAGATTTTAGGCTGGATGTTTTTAGGTCTTTCGTGCACTTTAATTATTATTGCGGCTATTGATGCACCATTTCAAAGTTATAACCATAACAAACAACTTAAAATGACAATGCAAGAGATTAAAGATGAGTATAAAAACTCTGAAGGTGACCCACAAATAAAAGCGCGTATTAGGCAAACTCAAAGGCAAATGTCGCAAAACCGTATGATGCAAGATGTCCCTGACGCTGATGTTATTGTTACCAACCCAACTCACTACTCAGTAGCATTAAAATACGATACAGAGCGCGCAGGAGCGCCAATAGTGCTTGCTAAGGGTATCGATGAAATGGCGATGCAAATTAGAAAAGTAGCAATAGGGAATGAAGTACCTATTTTAGAATCCCCCATGTTGACCCGAGCGCTTTATCATACGGCTGAAGTAGGAGAGCAAATACCCGATCAGCTATTTACTGCAGTAGCGCAAGTTTTAGCGTATGTATTTCAGCTTAAGCGCTTTAATAAAGGGCGCGGTAAACGTCCAACTAAGCTCAATAACAAGCTCCCAATCCCCGATGCCTACAAGTATTAAACCGTTAACTTAGTAACTTGGAATAGTTATTGCAAATTCTACGTAGTGTCAATTTTTTGAAATTGTAGAATTATGAGTTTTAAAGCGGTATTACAACAACTTAACAGAGACAAAAAAGACTATGCCAAAGGGGTAGGTACTCCTTTGCTTGTGCTTGCAGCCTTGGGAATGGTGATCTTACCGTTACCGCCATTTTTACTCGATATCCTTTTCTCGTTTAATATTGCCCTCGCATTAGTGGTTTTACTCGTGACTGTTTACACGATGAAGCCGGTTGAGTTTGGTATATTTCCCTCTGTATTACTAATCGCTACGATTATGCGCTTAGCGCTTAACGTTGCCAGCACTCGAGTTGTATTACTTGAAGGTCATAATGGTGGTGATTCTGCCGGTAAAGTAATTGAAGCGTTTGGCTCAGTTGTTATTGGTGGTAACTACGCAGTTGGTTTGGTCGTATTTTTAATTCTGATCATTATTAACTTTGTGGTAATTACTAAAGGTGCTGGGCGTATTTCTGAGGTATCTGCACGTTTCACCCTTGATGCAATGCCGGGTAAACAAATGGCAATTGACGCCGATTTAAACGCTGGTTTTATCAGTGCTGAGCAAGCGCGTGACCGCCGCGAGGAAGTAACTCGCGAAGCTGATTTTTACGGCTCAATGGATGGTGCGAGTAAATTTGTAAAAGGCGATGCCATTGCAGGTATTGTTATATTAATCATCAATATTGTTGGTGGTTTATTTGTCGGTATGATTCAACATAATTTGAGTTTTGGCAACGCAATGGAAGTATATACATTACTTACCATTGGTGATGGCTTAGTTGCTCAACTCCCTTCTTTACTGCTTTCAATTGGTACCGCGATTGTTGTAACACGTCAAAATGAGTCGCTCAATATGGGTGACCAATTTAAGAAACAACTAGGTAACGAAAAATCACTCTTTATTGCTTCAGGTATTTTGATCATCATGGGCTTAGTACCTGGTATGCCGCATATTGCTTTTTTAAGTTTAGGTGCGTTACTGGGTTATTTAGCTTACTACACACAGCAAACTAAGTTAAAAGCCGCTGCAGCAGAAGCCGAAGAAGCCGCCAGTGGCGGAAGCGCTGCAACAGGTATTGCCAATAAACAAGAGCAAAAAGAACTTGGTTGGGATGATGTTCAGCAGGTTGACGTAATTGGCCTAGAAGTAGGTTACAGATTAATTCCGTTGGTAGATCAATCTCAAGGTGGTGAGCTACTTAATCGTATTAAAGGTGTACGTAAAAAGCTTTCTCAAGAACTTGGTTTTTTAGTACCACCTGTTCATATTCGCGATAATTTAGAGCTTGATCCAAATGCTTACAGAATAACGCTAATGGGTGTTTCAACCGGTGAAAGCGAACTTAAACATGGCGACGAGCTAGCGATTAACCCAGGGCAAGTATTTGGTCCTATTAAAGGGGTTGAAACTAAAGATCCTGCGTTTGGCCTTGATGCAGTATGGATCAAGCCTGATCAAAAAGATGAAGCGCAATCACTAGGTTATACCGTTGTAGATTCAGCCACGGTAGTTGCCACTCATATTAGCCAGTTATTAACTAACAGTGCGGCGTTGCTACTAGGGCATGAAGAAGTTCAAAACCTGCTTGATATGCTTGCTAAAAGCCATCCTCGCTTAGTAGAAGGACTAGTACCTGATGTGTTGCCATTAACTGCAATTGTAAAAGTACTGCAAAATTTATTGAATGAAGGTGTAGCTATTCGCGATATGCGCTCAATTGTTCAAACCCTTGTTGAATATGGTCCGCGTAGCCAAGACCCTGATGTATTAACGGCTGCAGTGCGTATTTCCCTGCGTAGATTAATTGTTCAAGATGCGGTGGGAATGTCATCAGAAATTCCTGTCATAACCTTGGCGCCTGAGTTGGAACAGATGTTGCATCAGTCATTACAAAATGCAGGTGATGAAGGTGCCGGTATTGAGCCAGGACTTGCAGAGCGACTTCAAGTGTCATTAACACAAGCGCATCAAAATCAAGAAATGGCCGGTGAACCTTCTATATTGCTAACGTCAGGAATGTTACGCACTGTGTTATCTCGTTTTGTTAAGTACACCATTCCAGGATTGAGAGTGATGTCTTATCAAGAGGTACCAGATGAAAGACAGATAAAGATTGTTAGCTCTGTAGGGCAACAATAAGATTTTAACAGGGGTTGAATCATGAAAATTAAACGTTTTTTTGCTAAAGATATGCGCACAGCACTTAAAGAAGTTAAAGATGAATTAGGTGTTGATGCGGTTATTATGTCAAATAAGAAGCTGGCTAACGGTGTAGAAATTGTAGCGGCAGTTGATTATGACAAAGCAGCCCCTAAAGTAGCAGCGCAACCACAACGTAATGCTGAACCTCGTGCTCAAGCGCCACAGCAAAGCATGCATAACTTTGTAAGACCAGAGCCACAGCGTGCTAAGCCTGAGCCACAAGCAAAGGTTGCTGACAGCTTACAAGCATTACTAGAGCGACAATCACCGCGTCCTCGCTCCCCTGAACTTGCTTCTATGTTTTCACAATCGGGTATTGATACTACCGATAACTATCAAGAGCCGGCTGCGCAGCCGCGTACTAAAAATATGTTTATTCCTGAAAGTGCAGCGCCAGTTCGCCCACAAACTCAAGCCGATAGTTTAGGTTTTGATGATTTAGACCGCGATTTTGATGATTTAGATAGCCCGGTAACTGCTCGCCCACAAAATAAAAATAATGAAAGCGAAGAAATGACAACAATGCGTGAAGAAATGAACGCGATTCGTCAGTTACTTGAACATCAAGTATCAGGTTTAATGCAACAAGATATGGCGCGTCGCGATCCAACGCGTGCGTGCATGGTTGACCGTTTAGTCGGTATGGGTATTGATAAAGAAGTCGCGCAACAAATGGCATGTTTCGTACCTGACGACGTGTCTCGTCAGCAAGGCTGGAAAGCATTGCTAACAATGGTTGAAGATCAAATGCAAACAACCAATAACGAAATACTTCGCCAAGGTGGTGTATATGCGTTAGTGGGTCCAACAGGTGTGGGCAAAACCACGACAGTTGCTAAGCTTGCAGCTCTAGGTGCACAAAAGTATGGCGCCGATAAAGTTGCCTTAATAACCACTGATACGTACAGAATTGGTGCTTATGAGCAGCTTGCAACTTACGGTCGTATTATTGGTTGTGGTGTAAAACAAGTTAAAGATGCTAATGAGTTAGCTGAAGTTTTATATCATTTACGAAATAAACGTCTAGTGTTAATTGATACGGCAGGTATGAGCCAGCGAGATTTACGCTTAACTGAGCAGTTAAATACGTTAATGCGCAACCAGCGTGTGGATATTCGCAGCTACTTAGTACTCAGTGCCACAGCGCAAATTAATGTACTACAAGAAACTGTACGCCACTTTAAAAAAGTACAGTTAAGTGGTTGTATTTTTACCAAGTTGGATGAATCATTAAGTTTGGGTGAGATTATTAGTATTGCGATTCAAAATCGCCTTCCAATAGGGTATCTTACTAATGGACAACGAGTACCAGAAGATATTCGTGTTGCAAATGCTGAAAAACTAGTGAAAAAGGCTGAGCAATTATATTTAAAAAGAACAAAAGCACAACATTCAAGGCATCAAGCAGTGGCGCCAAGTACAGTAGGGATGTATGATTAACACAGTATTAGATCAAGCAAGCGGCCTGCGCAAAATGAGTCAAAACAATAACAACGGCGTTAAAGTTATCGCTGTAACCGGTGGTAAAGGTGGGGTGGGGAAAACAAATGTTTCTCTAAATACTGCTATAGCACTAGGGCAGCAAGGTAATAGAGTACTAGTACTGGATGCTGACTTAGGTTTGGCAAATTGTGATGTGATGCTTGGTTTACGTGTAGAGCGTAATTTGTCACACGTTTTGTCTGGTGAATGTGAGCTTGACGAAATTTTAGTTGAAGGTCCTGCTGGTATTAAAATTGTACCCGCTACATCGGGTTCGCAAAGTATGGTTGAGTTATCACCATCGGAGCATGCTGGACTAATTCGTGCGTTTAGCGAATTGAATACCGAATTTGATATTTTAATTGTAGATACAGCCGCTGGTATTTCAGACATGGTGCTAAGCTTCTCACGAGCAGCACAAGATGTAATGGTTGTAGTGTGCGATGAACCAACATCAATAACCGATGCTTACGCACTTATTAAAGTATTAAGCCGCGAGCATGGTGTTTATAAGTTCAAAATTGTTGCAAATATGGTCCGCAGTATGCGTGAAGGTACTGAATTGTTTGCAAAACTATCTAAAGTTACCGATCGCTTTTTAGATGTGTCAATGGAGCTAGTAGCAACGGTTCCTTATGACGAAAATATGCGCAAAGCAACGCGTCGTCAAAAAGTAATAGTAGAGCTCTTTCCAAATTCGCCAGCCGCTCTTGCGTTTAAAACGCTGGCAACAAAAGCAGTTAAATGGCCAATACCCAACCAACCATCTGGGCATTTAGAGTTTTTCATTGAGAAACTAGTAAACGGTTAATTATGACAACACTGGTGAATAGAGCTATGGGATATCAATCAACACAAAATTTAAATGTGATTGTTGAGAAGCATGCATCACTTGTTAAAAAAGTGGCATGTCATCTAATTGCTCGATTACCACCTAGCGTTCAACTTGATGATTTAATTCAATCAGGAATGATAGGCTTAATAGAAGCTTCGAAAAACTTTGATGCAACAAAAGGCGCAAGCTTTGAAACTTTTGCAGGTATTCGTATTCGCGGTGCTATGCTTGATGAAATGCGCCGTGGTGATTGGGCTCCTCGTTCAGTTCACCGTAAAAACAGGCAAGTTGCAGAAGCAATTACTGAGCTCGAAAGTAGTCTGAACCGCGAACCAACGGACATAGAAGTTGCTGAAAAACTTGAAATTTCGCTCAATGAGTACCATCATATTTTAAATGATGCGAATACGAGTAAAATATTAGGCATTGAAGACCTTGGTGTAGATGAGGATGTTATTACTCCTGTAGGCCAAGATTTAGCACAAGATAAACCTTTTAATAATGTTAAAAATGATAGGTTTAATGAGTCTTTGCTAAGTGCAATTAAGTCATTACCAGAGCGTGATGCAATGGTGCTTTCTTTGTACTACAACGATGAAATGAATTTAAAAGAAATAGGACATATACTCGATGTAAGTGAATCGCGTGTAAGTCAGATACATGGTCAGGCGATGATTAAGCTTAAAGCTAAAATCAATGACTGGATAAATTAGTAGTAAGTAAACAAAGGTTAATACCTCACTGGGGGATGTTTTGGATAAAAACATGAAAATTCTTGTAGTTGATGATTTTTCAACGATGAGACGCATTATAAAAAACCTGTTACGTGACTTAGGTTTCACTAACGTTCAAGAAGCTGATGATGGGTCTACAGCTTTGCCTATGTTGCAAAATCAAGTGTTTGATTTTGTAGTTACGGATTGGAATATGCCTGGAATGCAGGGTATTGATCTTTTAAGAGCAATACGTGCAGACGAGAAGTTAAAACATATCCCTGTATTAATGGTAACGGCAGAAGCTAAAAAAGAACAAATAATAGCTGCGGCGCAAGCTGGCGTGAATGGTTATATTGTTAAGCCATTTACGGCTGGAACATTAAAAACTAAATTAGAAAAAGTATTTGAACGCTTAGGCTAATGATGGGGGAGAGGCTTATGCCAGCACCAGCTGCGCCTCAAATAACGTTAGAACAAGCTCGTCAGCTCGTTGTTTTTTTAGAAAATGATGAGCAAGACAAAGCAAATCAGTTGATTTTAGAGGCTGCTTCTAAAGAGCAATCTGAATTATTTGCTGAAGTTGGAAAGTTGACTCGTCAACTGCACGAAGCTCTTAAAAGTTTTGAGCTTGATACTCGCTTAACTGATATAACGACAGATGCGATTCCAGATGCTAAAAAGCGGCTTAATTATGTTATAGAAATGACAGAAAATGCGGCTAATAAAACAATGGATGCAGTGGAAGAGAGTCTTCCTATAGCCCAACAGTTAGCGGACGAAATATCTCATATCAAACCGACATGGGATCGTTTAATGAGCCGCGAGATTGAGCTTGGTGAGTTTAAGCAACTTTGCCATAGCATCGATAAGTTTATGAACAACTCTCATCATAAGACTGATGAGCTTCAAAACTTAATGACAAATGTATTAATGGCTCAAGACTATCAAGACTTAACAGGTCAAGTTATTCGCCGTGTTATTGAACTTGTTAGGGAAGTAGAAGAAAGTTTACTGCATCTTTTAACTGCGTTTGCTGAACAAGACGACAGTAACAGCACCGCGAATAAAGTAGAACAACAAAAAATAAAAGAACCAGTTGCCACACAAACTTTAGCAGGTCCTGAAGGCCCTATTATTGATAAAGAATCGCGTAATGATGTTGTATCTGATCAAGATGAAGTTGATGATCTTTTATCAAGTTTGGGCTTCTAAGAGGAGAGTAACTGCATGTTTGAAGTCGATGAAGATATTTTACAAGACTTTCTTGTAGAGGCTGGAGAAATCCTAGAGCTTTTATCTGAACAGTTAGTTGAGCTGGAAAATAATCCAGAAGATACCGAGTTACTAAACGCTATATTTAGAGGTTTTCACACTGTAAAAGGTGGTGCAGGCTTTTTAGCTATGACAGAGCTTGTTGATGCTTGTCACGGTGCTGAAAACGTATTTGATTTACTACGTCAAGGCGTGCGAACAGTCAACTCAGAGTTAATGGATGTTATTTTACAAGCACTAGACACCATTAATGAGATGTTTGCGACTATCCAAAACAGAGACAAGCCTGAACCTGCAGATCCTGAATTACTTCATACTCTTCATATCTTAGGTCTACCTCCAACAGAAGCCGAAGCCAATGAAGCCTCTTCACAAACAGAGGTTGAACAACCTCATAATGAAGTGGTGGATACACCGGTAGCTGATGATGAAGATCCGTTTGCATTTGATGAACTATTTAGCGGAGCGCCTTCGGTTAGCGATGCTGAAATAGATGAAATCACTGAAGACGAATTTGAAAGCTTACTTGATGAGCTACACGGTAAAGGACAAGGTCCTGCAGTTGAAAAACCAGTAGCAAGTAGTAGTAGTGATTTTAATGGTGATATTACTGATGATGAATTTGACAGCTTATTAGATGAGTTACATGGTGTTGGCAGTTTTGGTGAAGTTACTAGCAAACCTGAACAAAATGATGCCAATAAAACACCTGTAGAACCAGCTACACCAGCGGCAAATACAGTTAATTCATCAGATGATGAAATTAGTGATGACGAATTTGAAGCGCTTCTTGATGAACTTCATGGTAAAGGTACTGCTCCTAAATCGATAGAAAGTGCGCCAGCTGCAAAACAACCTGAACCTGTTTCACCGCCAGCTAAACAAGTGAGTGAACCAGTAAAAAAAGCTGCGCCAGCTAAAGCTCCTACTCCAAAACCAGTTGAAAAAGCGCCAGAGAAGCCAGCAGCTAAAGCACCACCAGCAGCAGCTCCAAAAAAATCAGCGCCACCAGCTGCAGAAACCACCGTTCGCGTAGATACAAAACGACTCGATCAAATTATGAATATGGTTGGTGAGTTAGTTCTTGTACGAAATCGTTTGGTTAGTTTAGCGACTAACTCAGACAGTGAAGCGATGGGTAAAGCAATCTCTAACTTAGATGTAGTGACTGCGGATATTCAAGGTGCGGTTATGCAAACGCGAATGCAACCAATTAAGAAAGTATTTGGTCGCTTCCCTCGCGTTGTACGCGACTTAGCACGTAGCTTAAATAAAGATATTGATTTAAAGCTTATTGGTGAAGAAACCGATCTAGATAAAAACTTAGTTGAAGCACTTGCAGATCCACTTGTGCATTTAGTTAGAAACTCAGTTGACCATGGTATTGAAATGCCCGCTGTCCGTGAAGCTGCAGGTAAGTCTAGAACAGGTAATGTTACTTTATCAGCGTCTCAAGAGGGCGACCATATTTTGCTAACCATCAAAGATGATGGTGCAGGTATGGATGCTGAAAAACTGAAAAAAATTGCAATTAGTAAAGGCGTACTCGATCATGACCAAGCGAGTCGACTTTCTGACACCGAAGCATATAACCTGATTTTTGCACCTGGCTTTTCTACAAAAGAAGAAATATCTGATATTTCAGGCCGTGGTGTAGGAATGGACGTAGTTAAAACTAAGATCACGCAACTTAATGGCTCAGTAAGCATTCAGTCTGAACTTGGTGTCGGTACTATTTTAGAAATAAAAGTACCACTTACCTTGGCTATATTACCGACATTAATGGTCATTGTTGGCGCACAAACATTTGCGTTACCACTGGCTGGTGTTAGTGAGATATTCAATTTGGATTTAACGAAGACGAATGTAGTTGATGGGCAATTAACAATTATTGTGCGTAAAAAGGCGATACCGTTATTTTACCTTGAGCATTGGTTAGTAAAAGGCTCAGATCGTTCTCAGCGAAAATCTAAAGGTCACGTCGTTATTGTACAAATTGGTACGCAACAAATAGGCTTTGTTGTTGACTCATTGATTGGCCAAGAAGAAGTAGTGATTAAGCCGCTCGATGCGTTACTTCAAGGAACGCTAGGTATGGCAGGGGCTACAATAACTTCGGATGGTGGCATTGCACTGATTTTAGACGTTCCAAACATGTTAAAACATTACGCAGGCTAATAATAAAGTAGGTATATATTTAATATATACCTACGCATAAATTTAATAAGAGAGCTAAATGGCCGTTAAAGTTTTAGTTGTTGATGATTCAAGCTTTTTTCGCCGTAGAGTAAGCGAAATCCTTGAGCAAGATAGCGATATACAAGTTATAGGCTTTGCTGTTAATGGCAGAGAGGCTGTTGAGAAAGCAGCTCAATTGCGTCCTGACATGATCACCATGGATGTCGAAATGCCTGTGCTTGATGGTATTAGCGCAGTTAAAGAGATAATGGCGAGTAACCCAACTCCTATCTTAATGTTTTCATCACTTACACGTGATGGTGCAACAGCAACGTTTGATGCGTTAGATGCTGGCGCAATGGATTTTTTACCGAAAAAATTTGAAGATATTGCGCGCAATAATGAAGATGCAATTAAGCTTTTGCAAAGTAAAGTAAAAGATATAGGGCGAAGACGTTTACCGCGAACATTTAGAGCGGCAACACCAGTTAAACCAGCCATTTCAACTAAACCAACAAGTTCACTTTCGCAAAGAGCAAGCACATCAACAACTCAAACCAAGCAGCCTGGTAGAAGCTTTCAAAGAGCTGCGCCTGCTGCATCGACAAGTTCAAATGTTGCCTCAATGCGAGCAAGTGGAAAACAATATCAACTTTTAGCTATTGGTACTTCTACAGGTGGTCCTGTTGCTTTGCAAACTATATTGACTCAATTGCCTGCTAATTTTCCTCACCCTATTTTACTTATACAGCACATGCCAGCTGCATTTACACCCGCGTTTGCAGCGCGCTTAAACGGTTTGTGCCAAATAAAAGTGAAAGAAGCACAACAAGGCGATCGTTTACAACCAGGAACTGCTTATTTAGCGCCTGGCGGACAGCAGATGATGGTAGAGGGGCGTGGAGCAAATAGAACGCTGCGCGTATTTGAAGATCATAGCGAGAGAATAAGTTATAAACCAAGCGTAGATGTAACGTTTGCTAGTGCAGCTAAAACGTATCAAGGCGATGTACTTGCTATTGTTTTAACAGGTATGGGCGCTGATGGTCGTGATGGTGCAAGAATGTTAAAACAAACGGGGGCAACTATTTGGGCACAGGATGAGAAAAGCTGTGTCGTTTATGGAATGCCCCAAGCCATTGCTAATGCGGGGCTTTCAAGTGAAAGCTTAGCATTGAGCGATGTTGCAGCGCGTATAATGAGAGAGGTAGGTTGTGGATAAACTCTCAATATTTGGACTATTGGTAGCACTTAGTGCAATAGGTCTAGGTTATTCTTTAGAAGGCGGTGTTGTTTCAGCTTTATTTAATGGCCCTGCGCTTATTATTGTACTAGGTGGCACGCTTGGCGCTGTTATGTTGCAAACCTCTGCTAGCACATTCAAAAAGATGCTAAATATGAGCTCGTGGGTTTTTGTTGCACCACAATACGATATTGAAGACGCAATAGAGCAAGTTAAACGATGGTCTCATAAAGCACGTCAAGAAGGTTACTTAGCGCTTGAGAATGAAGCCTTAGCTCACCCAGATGCGTATGCAGCAAAAGGTTTAAGCTTACTTGTCGATGGCTGCTCAGAGCAAAAACTACGTGACACGCTTGAAATTGATTTACTGCTAGAGCGTGATCGTTTGCTTGAAGCCGCGCGTGTTTATGAAGCAATGGGGGGTTACAGCCCTACCATTGGTATTTTAGGTGCGGTGCTTGGCTTAATACAGGCAATGTCGTTTATTACCGATCCACAAATGCTTGGCGCCGGCGTTGCAACGGCATTTATTGCGACCATTTATGGTGTTGGTTTAGCTAATTTATTGTTTTTACCTATGGCAAATAAGTTAAAACAGCGTGTAGAGCAAAAAATGCTTTACCATGAAATGCTTGCTGAAGGCGTTATTGCAATAAGCATAGGTGAAAGCCCAGTAAATATAGAATTAAAGCTTGAAGCCTATCGTGTAGAGCGCCCTAATTTAGTGGACGAATAACATGTTACGCCGACGACTTCGTCACTCTGCTGCTAAAAGTCAACATACCGAACGTTGGCTTGTATCGTATGCCGATTATATGACTATTATGTTTGCTTTTTTTGTGGTTCTGTATGCGATAGCGATTAATAAAGAAGAACAATTCCAAATATTGTCAGATTCCCTTGAACAGGTTTTTGATAAGTCAGCTCGCCAATACTCCCAGCAAGGTGAAGGTGTCAACGGTAATGGAATATTGACAGATAGAGTGACACCTGAACAAGAAGTTCTTTATGGCGAAAGTATATTAAAAGAAGAGCAAGGTCCTGAGCTACTCGACGGCCAAAGTGATACAAGCAACATCCAGCAAAAGTATTTAGGCAAACCTCTTGATAGTTTATTAATTAAATTACAGTCAGCGCTTATTGATGAAATCCGTGATGGAGAAGCCAGTTTAGAGCTGAACCAAGATTGGCTGATTATAGAGCTAAGCTCAGGTATGTTATTTTCAAGTGGTAGTTCAGTTGCACACTCTCGAGCAAAACAGGTCGTCAAGATTGTTAAAGATATTATTGCACCAGTAGATAACTATGTAAGAGTACGAGGTTATACTGATGATGAAAGTATTCGTAATGAGATATTTCGTTCGAACTGGGAACTGTCGGTAGCTAGAGCCACGTCAATTTTAGTAGAGCTGGAAGCATTAGGCATTAATTCAGCTAGAATGGCGATAGAAGGTTATGGCCAATATTCACCTTTTGCAAGTAACGATACAGAACAAGGGCGCGCAGAAAATCGTAAAGTTGTTATCGCACTTTCTAAGTATGGATTACCGCCAAAACAAGAGGTTAAAAGTGACGGGCAAGCTGATGAGCCTGCAGTGGTTGAACCTGAAATTGAGCTTCCTTCAGATGACGATACAATAAAAATAATTCGTTTGCCTCATGGTGGTATTCGCATAACAACGCGCAATGAACAGTAATTAGGATGTAATGTGAAAATTTGGACTGTCGCTAATCAAAAAGGGGGGGTTGGTAAAACAACTACCGCAGTGAGTCTTGCCGGTATTTTGGCATTACAAGGCAAGCGTGTATTGCTTATAGATACAGACCCTCATGCGTCACTCACTTATTACTTTGGCATTGACTCCGAGGATTTAGAAGTCAGTGTGTACGATATTTTTGCGCGTGGAACAAGTATGCAAAGTGAAGAGATACTCCAAGCTTTGTGTCCATCAACACTCCAAAACCTGGATATTTTACCTGCAACTATGGCAATAGCTACGCTTGATCGAAGTATGGGTAATAAAACAGGGATGGGGTTAATACTAAAAAAAGCGCTTGCAAAAATTAGCGAACATTACGATTATGCCATTTTAGATTGCCCTCCAGTTTTAGGGGTGTTAATGGTCAATGCGCTTGCAGCAAGTGAGCGAATTTTAGTACCGGTGCAAACGGAGTTTTTAGCACTCAAAGGGCTTGATAGAATGATGCGTACTATGGATTTGATGCAATCCTCTCAAGCAAAAGATTATCAATATACTATAATTCCTACCATGTACGACAAACGTACCAAAGCATCGTTAGAGGCATACAAAACATTGCAAAGTACATATGGTGATAAAGTCTGGCCAGGTGTGATACCGGTGGATACCAAATTTAGAGATGCAAGCTTTGCACAAAAAGTACCTGTAGAGTATTGTCCTCGCTCACGCGGTGTATACGCATATAAAGCACTGCTAGAATATTTAATTGAACAAGGT
The DNA here is from genome assembly GCF_000498015.1 of Pseudoalteromonas sp. TAE79. Classification (NCBI taxonomy): domain Bacteria; kingdom Pseudomonadati; phylum Pseudomonadota; class Gammaproteobacteria; order Alteromonadales; family Pseudoalteromonadaceae; genus Pseudoalteromonas; species Pseudoalteromonas sp. TAE79. The sequence goes on along the minus strand of NZ_AUTL01000266.1, from coordinate 86,200 downwards.
TAATGAATGAGTAAGCAATTGTTTGCTAATGAAAAAGTAATGAAACAATACCTCGGGGCTTTGTTATGTGAAGATGAGCCTGTAGATAACCTTGAGCCAGTTGCAAAATTACTTGAGCAAATCCCTGATGATTCACAACACAAGCATATTCATTCAAAACCTAAAGAACAATTAAAAGCAGCAGAGAGCACATTTGATAATGACTTGCTCAATGTTGAAATTGAGCCAATAGCTGAGCCAGCGTTTGAAACCGAAAAAGTTAATGAAGTGGTTGACGAGGAAGTAATAGCACCTGCAATTACTACTATAGAAAAGCCAGAGCTGGAGATTGTAACTACTAGCCAATCAGACTATTTTGATGGTGAATTTCAGGCACTATTTTTTGAAGTTGCTGGCTTGACCTTGGCTGTGCCATTAAAAGCACTCGGTGGAATACATCAATTAGGTGAAGTAAATCATTTGTTTGGTAAGCCAAAATGGTTTAAAGGCGTTATGCTCAACAGAGAAGAAAAGCTTAATGTTGTTGATACTGCGCGTTGGGTTATGCCAGAAAAATATGATGATAAATTAGAGGCATCTTTAGATTATCAATATTTGATTACATTAGGTGATAGCCAGTGGGGTTTATTAGCTGAGAAGTTGATAAATAACATTACATTGAGTAAAGAAGATGTAAAATGGCGTACAAATAAAAGCAAGCGCCCATGGCTTGCTGGCGTTATAAAAGAAAAAATGTGTGCTTTGATAGACGTAGATAATTTAAATATATTATTAGAGAAAGGCTTAGATAGCCGTCAGTAGTAATGACCATTACGGGGTAATAGCATGAATCAAGATAAATTACTGTCAGCAAATAAAAACGCAGATAATAACGATGAAATTTTACAGTGGGTTACGTTTAAGCTAGAGGAAGAAACCTACGGCGTAAATGTAATGCAAGTACAAGAAATACTTCGTTATACAGAGATAGCTCCTGTACCAGGTGCGCCTTCATATGTGATTGGTATTATTAACTTACGCGGCAACGTTGTTACCGTTATTGATACTCGCGCACGTTTTGGTTTGCTAGCTGCTGATGCAACTGACAACTCTCGCATCTTAATTATTGAAGCAGAAGAGCAAGTTATTGGTATTTTAGCCGACAGCGTATCGGAAGTAGTTTACTTGCGCAGCTCTGAAATCGACAGTGCGCCAAATGTTGGTACTGAAGAAAGCGCTAAGTTTATTCAAGGTGTTTGTAATCGCGATAATGAATTACTGATTTTGGTTGATTTAAATAAGTTACTCAGTGATGACGAATGGGATGAGTTAAGCGATATATAAGCTTTACCAAATAAATTATGGTGTTACTTAGTATAGCTATATCAGCGTTAGCGGTAGGACTTATATCGCTGGCGTTAATTATTGCATTAAAAAATAAACACGCGAATGAAATTAATGCTGTATCGCAGCAGCTTAAAGATAGCTCTGAGCAGACTCATATTTTGCGCAGTGAAATTTCGGAGATTAGAACCGGGCTCTTAAGTATTGGTAAGCGAGTGCTTGAAGTCGAACAACAAAACCAAGATTTAATGCAACAGCAAGCGGCGCAAAAATACGATGACCCTGATGCTAAAATTTACTCTCGTGCTGTAAAAATGGTTGAGTTAGGTGCAGACCTTGATGAAGTAATACGCGAGTGCGAACTACCACGAGCAGAAGCCGAATTACTATTTTCATTACATAAACAAAAAGGTGCTTAGCGCCTTTTTTTATGTGCGGATAAATTGGCTCAAGCCTTAATATTTAACTTACCTTGAAAATTCTGCCAACCTGGCGGAAATTGACCTCTTAATACATACGAAAACGCAATAAGCTCTGCAATAACATAATAAAGCTCTTTAGGAATTTCTTCTCCTAACTCTAAATGCGACAACGTTTTAGCAAGTGCTGCATCTTCGTGGATCATAATTCCTTTTAGTTTAGCCGCAGCTATTATTTCATCAGCTAATTCACCAAACCCCTTAACACTTACAGTGGGTGTGTTACCAGCTTCGTACAAAAGCCCAATGGCCGATTTATTAATCGGTGTTTCACTCATAGCTAAACCTTAATATTAATAATTGCGTGAGATTTATAGAATGCCTGATTGTTGGCATCGCCTCGCCTTAAATTGAGCTCGCCAACTTGTAAGCCATGTTTAGCTAGTTTTGATCTTAAATTATCTAAGTGAGGGTGAGCAATTGCACTTACTTCTTGGCTCGAGGCTAATAGCTGGCAATCGAGTGCTTTATCCATTAACTCTGCAGTAATTTGTAGCTGCCCAAGTTGGGCATAATCAAAGTTTAATCTGACAAACCATACATTTTTATCTTCTAATTTACCGGCGCTTGGCTTTTTATACTGTCCAAGTGTTATTTCTGTTTGGGCTGCTTCTGGAGGTAATCTCATCGGTAATAAAAATTGTGCAAGCGGGTTTGTGTCTGACTGTTGATTTGGTGTTGAGACACTTACTTGGGTAAGTGTGTTTTTAACGTGTACGATTTCGCTGGCCAAAGCTTGTACTTGAGCTTGTTGAAGCTGTTCAAGCATTTTTGCTCCCGTGTTACCCATTTTAAAAGTAGGTATAAGTACTTGCAAAAGTGCATCTAAGCCAGTTTGATTATTAAAACTGATAGGCGTTACGGATTGGCTAATCAGAGGCGCAGCTAAAATACTCACAGCCACCTGCTCAAGCCCTTTAGTGAAACTACTTTGCAGCATATCACCCGCTAGTTGAGTGGGCTGTAAAGTAGCAAGTATCTCACGCTGTATGGTTGCAGGGTTTATGTTATTACTTGAAACCATACGGTTAAATGCTTGATTAATTAAGCGAGTTAAATCAGGGGTGTCTTTTGTTGCCTTATTTGTAATATCAGTAATTTGACTGCTTAAAAGTTGTTTATTGTAAGCCAGCCTATCTGTAGGGGTTGTGGCATCAGGAAGCTTTAATAATGTACTTAATAGTTTTGCTTCTATTGGTTGTAGCATTTGACTACGAGAGGGCGCATTAGATAACGGCTCAGTTAACAAGGTAATGCTTTTAGTGTTCACTGTGCTTGTGTTGTTTTGATTGTTATCGTTTATTGCAAGCTGTGCTGAGGAGGTGGTAAGTCCTTTAGTGACTACTTCATTGGTAGGGTTAAGCAAGGTGTTCGATTTACTGTTTTCACTAGTAATAAGGGATTTTAATTGGCTTGCTTTTAAATTACTTAGCTTAGCGCTCGCCACTTCATTTTGAGTAATGCTATTTGTTATTGGCGTGTAGGTTGTTGCTGTGTTTGAAGGTGATTGCCAAACACTAACACTTCCTTTTATTTGCTGAGTTAATTGTACAAGTGGTGGGAGTCTTGAAAAGTGCTCTGGTAAAGTATTGCTAGTATTACTATTTAACGCAGTACTTACATTTTGGGTAATGTTCACTCTATTTAACGGTGATACTGTTAATTGCATAACTAAGCCCGGCCTTTGTATCGCAGATGATGCAGACGGCGGCATTAACTCAGATTTATTTGCTGCTGCAAAGGGCTTACTTTCAAAATATTTAACTGCATCATTAATTCGCGTTTTTAAATCACTAAAGCTATTTTGTAGCCACGACTTTATTGGGCTATCAGGTGTAAGCAGTGGGCTTGCTTTAATAGTGGACGCAGAAAAATGTATTTCAGAGACACTGCTTTTTTGAGCTAAAAGTAACTCGTTAAACGGTTTAGAAAATGAGTTATTAAGCGTCACTTTTATATTATTAGTATCGGTTTTAATAAGTAATTTATCAGCCTGATTTATTAAATTTACCTTAATGGGCGTGCTAGGTAGCTCACTAACTTGTTGATTAGTAATAGGCGTTGTAAACGAACCTGACTTTTGAGGATGAGTCAAAATAGCTAGTTTAGGTGTTGCTTGAAGTTGCGCACTAGGTAATAAGGCCACGAGTAATTTAGTAAGTTTAGTTTGGCTAAGTGGTTGCGTATGAATTGTATCTGCAAAGCGATTAATAACATTAAGCTGTGCGCCTTTGTTAGTCGTACTAACAACTACTTTTAAAGGCTGCTCAGTTAAAAGTAACTGCGCTACGTCTTTATTTATGGCAATACTGGCGTTAAGTTTATCAATTACTAATTTTGGGGTAGGGGACATAACCACTTGTAAATCCATTGGTTTGCTTTGTACCTCAGTGCCCGTGCTTACATAATTTAATAAACGCTGTAATTGTACTGGTTGATTTAAAGTAAGGGTTGTAGTGTTTGGCGTGATGTTGAGCTGTTTGCCATCGGGACTAAGTTGTATGTTAGCACTGGCTATTTTTTGTAAATTTTGAGGTGCGCTTGTAGTGCCAAGTCTTAATGTTTGCCAATGTTTATCAATAAATACATCAAGCGTAATCGAGTCTTTCGAAAATTGAATGTTTTTAGCCGCAAGCACCTCATTAGGTAATTGCGATAACTCATTGGTTTGAGGGTTTGTCGATTGATTGATAACCAATGAATTAGATAATGTTATTTGCGTTGGCGTATTCATTATTTTAAATCAAGTTTTCTCTATTTTAAGTGAATCGATTTTAAAGCAATATTCGTATTACCCTATCATTATGGTAGACTAACGCCTAATTTTTGGCAGAGAGAATCGTCATCTTGTTACACATTAAGTCCGTCACCTGCATCAAGCAAGATCGTTGTTTGTTTGCGGATCTTAATTTTAGCCTTAATAGCGGTCAAATCATGCAATTAGCGGGTCCTAATGGGGCTGGTAAAACATCGCTATTGCGTATTATCGCAGGCTTTTCTGTGCCTGATGAAGGAACTGTTTTATTTCAAGAACAGCCTATATCTAAGTATTACGAAGAGTATGCCAGAGAACTACTCTTTATAGGCCACAAAACAGGTGTAAATACTCAGCTTAGTGCAGTTGAAAATGTTCGTCACTGGTTACAAATTAATGGCTACATAAACCAGCCTGACTTGTATCCCATTTTAGCGCAACTTGGCCTTGTTGGACTTGAAGATGTACCGGTTAGAATGTTATCTGCTGGACAACAAAGACGTGTAGCTTTGGTTAGGCTTTGGTTAAGTGATGCTAAATTATGGGTACTTGATGAGCCATTTACCGCGCTTGATAAAAGCGGTGTTGCCTTTTTACAGCAGCGATTTACCGAGCACTTACTAAACGGTGGAGCTATTTTGTTAACGACCCACCAAGATTTAACGACCCATTTTAGTAACTTGCAAACGGTTACACTGGAGTATCGTCACTAATGACTCGTCAACATTCTTATTGGTTGCTATTTAGTGCGGTATTTACCAAAGATGTAAAACTTGCGTTTCGCCAGCGCGCTGAAATTGTAAATCCTATTTTGTTCTTCTTAATTGTAATTTCATTATTTCCGTTAGCAATCGGGCCTGAGCCTGGCTTACTAGCGAGAATGGCACCGGGAATTATTTGGGTTGCCGCATTACTTTCTACCATGCTGGGCTTGGATAAACTGTTTAGAGATGATTTTAACGATGGCTCATTGGAGCAGCTAATTGCGTCCTCTTATCCATTATCGTTAACCGTACTTGCTAAAGTAGCCGCTCACTGGGTGGTAACAGGTTTACCGCTTGTATTAATGACGCCGCTGTTTGCATTGTTGTTAAACCTAGAAAGTACGGCGTTAACAGCGACTGTTTTAACATTATTATTAGGCACACCACTATTGAGCTTTATTGGCGCAATAGGCGCAGGGCTTACTGTGGGGCTACAAAAAGGGGGTATTTTGATGAGTTTACTCGTACTGCCTTTGTATATTCCTGTTTTGATTTTTGCAACGTCGGCTATCGATACCAGCACCATGTCGCTGGATTATAGTGGGCAGCTTGCCATCCTTGGTGCAATGTTACTTATTGCTATTATTAGCGCACCAATTGCCATATCGTCAGCTTTAAAAGTGAGTGTAAGTTAATGTGGAAGTGGTTACATCCCTATGCTAAAGCAGAGCGTGCATACCAGTTATGCAATACGTTACTGCCTTATTTTGCCGTAGTTACTGTAGTTAGTATGATTGTTGGATGGGTATGGGGGCTTGGTTTTTCACCTGCCGATTACCAACAAAAAGACAGCTACCGTATCATCTTTATTCATGTTCCTTCTGCCATTTTGTCTATGGGGGCTTACTCATCAATGGCTATTGCAGCTGTTGTTGCACTTGTATGGCAACTACGAAATGCCGAACTTGCCGTTATTGCTATAGCGCCTGTTGGTGCTTGTATTACTGCTATAGCGCTTATTACTGGCGCTGCATGGGGTAAACCTATGTGGGGTGCTTGGTGGGTATGGGATGCGCGTTTAACGTCTGAACTTATTTTATTATTTTTATATCTTGGCGTGCTTTCGCTTTACCATGCATTTGAAGATAAGAAGTCAGCAGGGCGTGCGGCTTCTATTTTAGCGATTGTGGGCGTAATTAATTTACCTATTATTCATTACTCTGTTGAGTGGTGGAATACGCTACACCAAGGCGCAAGCATTACAAAACTAGACACCAAAGCAATAGACCCAAGTATGTTTTGGCCACTTATGGTTAATATTTTAGCTTTTGCTGCTTTTGTAGGAACAGTGACTTTAATTCGTCTTAAAAATGAAATTTTACAACGCGAAAAGCACCGACCGTGGGTGCGTTTGTTGTTAAATAAGGGGTAATTATGCAGTTTGACTCTTTTTCTGATTTTATTGCAATGGGAGGCTATGGGTTTTATATCTGGCTTTCTTTTGGTACATGCGCTCTTATTTTACTTGGTATTTTAGTGAACTCTTTAAGAGATACTAAACGTATTATGGCTTCAGTTGAGCAGCAAATAATACGTGAAGCGCGAATTAAAAAAGCTAAACAGGAACAAGCCTCATGAATCCAAGACGTAAAAAGCGCCTATTGGTAATTATTGCCGTACTGTTTGGTATTGGTGGATCAATTGGTTTAGTGCTTTATGCACTTCAAGAAAATATTAATCTTTTTTATACGCCAAGCGAACTTATTGATGGCAAAGGGCCTAATAAAGAAAAACCATTCATTGGCCAAAAGCTACGTATTGGTGGCATGGTTGTACCAGGCACGGTTGAGCGTAATGAACAGAGCTTACAAGTAAGCTTTAAGCTAATTGATACAGGTCCATTAGTGACCGTGCGTTATCAAGGCATATTGCCAGACTTGTTTCGTGAGGGGCAAGGCATTGTAGCGCAGGGCGTATTAATCGAACCTAATGTTATTGAAGCATTTGAAGTGCTCGCAAAGCATGACGAAGAATATATGCCAGCAGAAGTTGCTGAGGCAGTTAAAGGTATTAAGCACGAAAAACCAAAATACAACTTAGATAGTGGTAATTAGCTATGATCCCAGAAATTGGTTATTTTTCTTTAACGCTTGCCATGGTGCTAAGCGTTTTACTGTGTATTTTTCCTCTTTGGGGCGCGCATACCGGTAATCTTCGCTTAATGCGTGCGGCTCCCTCTTTAGCAATAGGGCAGTTTGCCTTTGTATTAATTTCTTTTGCAGCACTTATCTATGCCAGTGTAACGGATGATTTTACCGTATCGTACGTGGCATATCATTCAAGTAGCACACTGCCTTGGTATTATAAAATTACCTCTACATGGGGCGGCCATGAAGGCGCTATTTTACTGTGGTTAGTAATGCAAGCAGGTTGGACCGCCGTTGTCGCTGCGCGTTCTAAATCATTGCCTTGGGTGTTACGTGCTCGCGTATTGGGCGTACTTGGCTTTTTAGGTGTGGGTTTTATGATGTACACCTTACTACTTTCAAGCCCGTTTGAGCGCCTACTTCCTTATTTCCCTGTTGAAGGGCGTGATTTAAATCCGTTACTTCAAGATCCGGGCATGATTATTCACCCGCCATTACTGTACATGGGTTATGTAGGGCTATCAGTTGCTTTCTCTTTTGCTATTGCTGCGTTGTTAACCGGCAAACTTGATAACACATGGGCTAAGTGGTCACGTCCGTGGACAATGACTGCATGGGGCTTTTTAACGCTAGGAATCACAATTGGTAGCTGGTGGGCATATTCAGAGCTTGGCTGGGGCGGCTGGTGGTTCTGGGATCCAGTCGAAAACGCATCATTAATGCCATGGCTTGTTGCAACAGCATTACTACACTCATTAAGCGTAACCGAAAAACGTGGTGTATTTAAATCGTGGACCGTACTACTTGCTATCGCAGCATTTTCATTAAGCTTGTTAGGCACCTTTATTGTACGTTCGGGTATTATTGTATCGGTGCATGCTTTTGCAACAGACCCTGATAGAGGCTTATTTATACTCGCCTTTTTAGGCATCGTTGTAGGTGGTGGCTTAGCGTTATATGCACTGCGTGTATCGCAAGTACATAGTGAAGGCCGATACAAGTTTGTATCACGCGAAGTGGCGTTATGGCTCAATAATATATTTTTAGTAGTTGCTACATTAATCGTATTACTGGGTACGTTATTACCTATGGTTCATAAAGAAATGGGCTTGGGCAGTATTTCTATTGGCGAACCATTTTTTAATAAGATGTTTGCAATAATTTTAGTACCATTTGCTATTTTGATGGGTATAGGACCATTTTTACGCTGGAAGCAAAATAAATGGGCTTTCTTACAAAACAAAATATTAATGGGCGTATTAGCCAGTGTAGTGATTACCTGTGCTTGGTTGTTTTCAAGTTACGATTTAGTAAAACCACTTACGCTACTAGCCACTACGCTTGCGGTTTGGATTGCCATATCAACTGGGATCGACATTTACACTAAATCTGCTGTGCATGGCACCTTAAAAGAAGGTTTAAAACGCTTAGGTGTAAGTTACTGGGCTATGGTGCTTGGGCATATTGGTATTTCGTTTGTTATTGCAGGTGTAACGCTTACATCGGCGTATTCGGTTGAGCGTGATGTATCGATGAAACAAGGCGACACAGTTCAGCTTAACGAGTATGAATACCGTTTTGATGGTGTTAAAACTATTCGCGGGCCGAACTACAGTGGTCATGCTGGTGTTGTATCGGTGCTTAAAAATAATGAGCTAGTAACACGCTTACATGCCGAAAAACGTAAGTATGATATTGGTATGCAGTTTATGACCGAGGCGGCCATAGATGCAGGCTTTACACGTGATTTATACTTAGCGTTAGGTGAGCAGTTGAGCCAAGGTGCATGGTCACTTCGCATTTATCATAAACCGTTTGTTCGTTGGATGTGGATTGGTGGTGTGCTTATTTCCCTAGCTGGATTTATGATTTTATTTGATAAACGCTACCGCACATCAGCTAAAACAGCGCGTAGAGCTGCATCGGAGAATGTTTTATGAACCGTAAAATTTTAGCTATTGCGCCGCTTTTAGTATTTGCTTTTGTATGTGTATTTTTATACCAAGGCCTTTTTGCTAATCCTCGTGAAATTCAAACGGGTCGGTTAGGTCAAGAAATGCCAGCATTTAATTTACCTGATTTAATGCAAGACAATAAGCCGTGGACTAACGAGTCTTTAAAAGGCGAAGTTTACTTACTAAATGTATGGGGTACTTGGTGCCCAACATGTTTAGTTGAACTTGGTTATTTAACTAAGTTACGTGAGCAAGGCGTTAAAATTATTGGGCTTTATTACGTACAAGGTTACGACGCCGACTTTGATGGCCCGTTTGATATGCAATCACTTCGAACAGAAGTGAGCGATATGCTGCAACGTGCGGGTGACCCATATCAATTTAATATCTTGGATTTACATCGTACTTTGTCGTTGGATTTAGGTGTTTCGGGTGCGCCTGAAACATTTTTAGTCGATAAAAACGGCACTATTTTGTTGCATCACACGGGCGATATAAACCCGCGAGTATGGCGAGCTAAATTTGCGCCAATTATGCAGGAGCTTAAATAATGAAATGGTTACTACTTACGCTTAGCCTTTTTGTAAGCATCAGTGCGTTTGCAGAGCAAGATCGCTATCAATTTGATAACAACAAACAAGCGATATTGTTTGAAGAGCTAACTAAAGAGCTGCGCTGTCCTAAGTGTCAAAATCAAAACATTGCGGACTCTGACGCTGTTGTTGCTAAAGACTTGCGCGATAAAGTGCTCGTATTGGTTAAAGAAGGTAAGAGCAAAGACGAAGTGATTGATTACATGATTGACCGCTTTGGCTATTTTGTTCATTACGACCCACCAGTTACACCAGCGACTTTAGTACTTTGGGTATTACCTGTATTAATTGTCATAGTCGGCTTTGGTTTTATTGTTATTCGCCAGCGAAAAGCATCAGTAAAACAAACGTGGAGCAGTGACGACGAAATGCTGTTAGCGAAGCTAATTGAACAAAATAAACGTCAGGAGCAAAGTTAAATGATTTTAATGTGGGCGTGTTTTGCTTTACTCACACTGGTTGCTCTTGGGTTTGTGATGTTGCCTTTTTTAAAAAAAGAGCGCGTTCAAACAATTACTCATAACGCCAATGCTGAGCTAATTAGCATTTATGAGCAGCGTTTAGTTGATTTACAAACCGATTTAGATAATCAGCGTATTGATACCGTAAATCATGCAGAATCAATTATTGAATTAAAACGCCGTTTATTGAATGAGTTATCACCAGAAAAATCACTAAACAGCAAAGGTAATAATCGTATTTTTGCTTTAACTGGTGGCGCATTTGTTCTTGCTCTAACAGGTGTTTTTTATGGTTTAACGGGTAGCCAGCAGCAAATTTCGGCTTGGCATGATGCAATGGATAATTTAGCTGATTACGGCGAGCGTGCTGTAATGCAAAAAGGTGAGCCGCTTAGCCAAAATGAGCTGCAGGCTTTTGCATTAGCACTTCGTACAAAGCTTAGCCGCTCAGGTGATGACGAAGTTGCTTGGATGCTACTTGGACGAGTTGCTATGTCGCTTAATGAATTTGACATGGCGCAGCAGTCATTTGATAAAGCACTTCGTATGAACCCTGATAATATGCAGGTACTTATTAGTTACAGCCAAGTTTTATTACTAGAAGGCAGCGAAGCTAATATGACCCGTGCGGCAGGTATGCTCTCAAAAGTACTAAAAGTAGAGCCTACCAATTTAGATGCAATTTCGTTATTAGCACTCATTGCTTATGAGCGTAAAGATTGGCCTCAAGCCAAAGCTGCATTTGAAGTTTTACTTGCGAGTATGGAAAAAAATGATTCTCGTTATAGCATGATCTCTGAGCGTATCGCTGATATAGAGAAGCAAATGCAAACGGATGGCTCTGTTATGCCAGTTACTACAACGGGTGCTATTGCAGTTACAGTCGACATTGCAAAAGAGCTTATAGATAAACAGCCAAAAGACGGTATCTTGTTTATATTTGCAAAAGCAGCAAGTGGTTCGCCAATGCCATTAGCTGCTGTTAAACTCGCTAAATATTCATTTCCAATTACAGTTGAGTTGAGTGATAGTAGTGCAATGGTTGCAGGGCTTAACTTATCTAGTGCAGAAAATATTATTATTTCGGCGCGTATTTCTATAGATGACTCGGTTATGCCAAGTTCTGGTGAGCTAGAAGGTCATTCAGAGTCGTTAAAGCGTGAAAGTGTAAGTGACTACCAACTTCAAATTGATACATTAATACCTTAAGGACGTTAAATGTTAAAACACAGTTTTACTTTTTTATGTTTATTGATACTAGCCGGGTGTGCTCAAGTACCACAAAGCAAAGTAGATGATAGAGATCCGCTGCAAAGTATTAATCGTCCATTATATGACTTTAATATGGATGTACTGGATGCTTATTTATTGCGCCCAGTTGCTGTAGGTTATGTTGAAGTAACGCCTGTACCGGTAAGAAACGGTATTGTTAATTTTACAGGTAATATTACAGCACCTGTCGATATGATTAATGCGGGTTTGCAAGGTAAGCCGGGTAATGCAAGTGTGAGCTTAGCGCGTTTTTTAGTTAACTCTACGGTTGGTATTTTTGGTATTTTTGATGTTGCCAGTTCACTTGGTCTTGAAATTGTAGATGAAGACTTTGGACAAACGTTAGGTGTATGGGGCGTGGGTGATGGCGCTTATTTAATGCTACCTGGCATGGGTCCTACAACAGTACGTAACCTGACCGGTGATGTAGTCGATAACTTTGTATTACCTGAAGTTGCGCTAACGACTCCACAAACTATTTTAGTATTTGTTTTAAAAGCAGTTGAGGCGCGTGCATCATTAATCCCACAAGAAGGGCTATTAAATGATTCACTTGATCCGTACTTATTTGTAAAAGATATTTACTTCCAGCGTCAAATTTATGAGCTGTACGATGGCAACCCACCTATAAAAGAAGAGCCAGCTGATTTTGATGAAGACTTTTTAGAAAGTTTATAATTGAAGCCAATGATAAAAACGCCAGCTAAATGCTGGCGTTTTTATTGACTGTTTATATATAATCTGAACTTTGGCTAGAGAAAAATAAACTTAAGTATCATTATGATTCAATATATTAGTAAATACCTTAACCAGAGTTCGGGTTACTTATTTTTCGTTAACTATTAACTGCATTTGCTCATTAACCCAAGTGAGTGCTTCATGATAGGCATCAGGAACTTTTTCACCTAGGTTTAGCTCTTTCGTTAATTCGTTTGCGGCTGACCAGTTAGCTTGTTCATAATACTTAACTAAGTTTAAATATTTTGCCAGCAACCCCTCATCGTTTAATAACGCTGCTTTTATGTCATTCGAAAGTGGAAGCTTTTTCATAACGCTTTCCATACTCTCATCTAAAATAGCATCCATAAGAGACATCATACCGGTTAAAAATGCCATGCCGGTATCTTTAAATTGTCCATGGGATATAGCGAGTAACTCACCAAAACGAGCGCGCGTAAGCGATAGCCTAATTAGCTCTACAGGTTTATCTGCTGATACTTGCGCTGCAAATAATAATGATAATAGTTTTTTAATTTCGTTAGCACCAAGCACTATAAGGGCTTGCTTAATGGTACTTATTTCAGCACGCCTTGCAAAGGCAGCAGAATTTGAATACCTAAGTAATTTGTAAGATAGGTTTACATCACGCTCAAACACATCAGTGATTTTTTTAAGATCCATATCAACGCTTGATGTTTCGTAAAGTAATTCAGCTAATGCCATTTCTGAAGGCGGTAGAGCCTTACTTTGTACCATTTCAGGTTTTGAGAAGAAAAATCCTTGGAAATAATCAAAACCAAGCTCTAGAGCTTGTTGGTAAATTTCATAGGTTTCTACTTTTTCGGCAAGTAACTTAATATGCGAGTGCAGTTTTAAATCATTAAGAACCGTTTTTATTGTATCTATATCAGATGCTAAAAAGTCTATTTTAATAATATCAATAAATGGGTAAAAATGACGCCATACAGGTTGATGAATATAGTCATCAAGAGCAATAGTGTAACCTTTATCTTTTAAATCTTTAACGATAGCTAATAAACGCTTACCAGGCTGGATAGTTTCAAGTATTTCTACAACTATAGTGTCTTTACCTAGTAGTGTAGGGTAACCCTTTGATAGTGTTTCTAGGGTGAAGTTTATATAGGCAGGTTTATTGTCGGTTAAATCTTCTAAACCAAAATTAAACTGGCTACCCTCTATAAGTCGTGTTGTTGCTTCGTCACCATCTATATCGGGGAATACGTTATCAACGCCATCGCGAAATAAAAGCTCATATCCGATGAGTTTTTTATCTCTGTCTAAAATTGGTTGGCGTGCAGCGTAAAAATACATAAATAGTTCCGTAAGATTAATGTAATTAGTTATTGTAATAATATATGGCAAAAGACTCAAAATAGCATTACGTATATTTGCTAGATTAATAAATTATCATTATAAATTAAGGTGTTTCTTCTATTTAATTTATTATATTTTACCAATTCGCTTTAAAATTATTCAACATGAGTATTTTTGTATCAGCTGGAAGCAACAAGTTGGAGATTTTATTGTTAGGCATGATATAGTCAGCGAGAATGGTTTTTATCCTAATAGTGTCTTTATTATAATATTTTAAGAGTCAATATTCGGATCAAGAGCCTGTTATTAATAATTATGCGGAGGCTAATTTGGAAACAGGAATGATTATTTCACTAGCATTATATTTTGTTGTAATGTTAGGTATCGGACTATATGCATATAAGCAATCTACTGACGATGTATCTGGTTACATGTTAGGTGGACGAAATCTATCTCCAAGTGTAGCTGCACTGTCTGCAGGTGCATCTGATATGAGTGGCTGGATTTTAATGGGCCTACCTGGTGCGATGTTTGTTACTGGTTTTAGTAGTACATGGATAGCAATTGGCTTGGTGATTGGTGCTTGGTTAAACTATTTGTTAGTTGCACCGAGATTACGTGTTTACACTGAAAAAGCAAATGACTCTATAACCATCCCAGATTACTTTTCAAATCGCTTCAATGATAAATCCAACCTATTACGTGTTGTATCAGCTGTGGTAATTATTGTTTTCTTTACTCTTTATACTTCATCTGGTGTTGTCGCTGGTGGTAAATTGTTTGAAAGCTCATTTGGTTTAACTTATGAGATGGGTTTATACATTACAACGGGCGTAGTTGTTTTATATACCTTGTTTGGTGGTTTTTTAGCTGTCAGCTTAACTGACTTTGTGCAAGGTTGTATTATGTTCATTGCACTTATTCTAGTACCAACGGTTGCATACTCTTTGCTTGAACAACCTTTAGAATCAACTTTACATAGCGTAAATCCAGATATGCTTAACTGGATTGGTGCAGGTTCTGCATTAGGTATTATTTCTGCAATGGCTTGGGGTTTAGGTTATTTTGGCCAACCACATATCATTGTTCGTTTTATGTCGGTGCGTAGTGTTAAAGATATGCCTAAAGCACGCCGTATTGGTATGACATGGATGATTGTTGCTGCCATTGGTGCTGTTGGTACTGGTATATTTGGTGCAGCTTATACTTATGAGAACAACATTGTAGTTGAAGATCCTGAAACAATTTTCTTAATTCTTTCTGAGTTGCTGTTCCACCCACTTATTGCTGGCTTTTTACTTGCTGCAATTTTGGCTGCGATTATGAGTACTATCTCATCTCAATTATTGGTTAGTTCAAGTTCATTAACAGAAGATTTCTATAAAACATTCTTACGTAAAGATGCCAGTGATAAAGAGCTAGTTGCTGTTGGCCGTATTAGTGTTGCCGTAGTTGCTATGTTCGCTATTTATTTGGCTTACGATAGAGATAGCTCTATTTTAGACCTAGTAAGTAATGCGTGGGCTGGCTTTGGTGCTGCGTTTGGACCACTTGTATTGTTTAGCCTTTATTGGAAACGCATGAACTTTGCTGGTGCGTTAGCTGGTATGTTAGTAGGCGCATTTACTGTGCTAATTTGGATATATGGACCATTTACTATCAATGGTGAAAGCTTAAGTAGCTTTATGTACGAAATAGTACCTGGCTTTATTTTAGCGAGTATTGCAATTGTTGTTGTTAGCTTAGTAACAAAAGAGCCAGAGCAAAACATCACTGCTTTATTTGATGAAGTAGAAAAAGAGCTTTAATTAGCAATTACTACTTATTTTAAAGTGAGTAGTAATTAATACCAATCCGCAATAATACTTAATCATTTTGCGGGGCTAAACGTGTTGCTACCGGCGTTAAAAAATTCTCATTTAGTACAACTAAATATCGAATTTTTGCCTAGCTATCAACACGTTTTTCCACCCTCAAAGAGATCACTTAATTAAGCGAATTGGTATAATAAAAAAGGGAGCAACTTAGTTGCTCCCTTTTTTATTTAGTTTGTCCCGTTCGAGGAGGGAACATTCTATGAATTAACTTACTTTTTTATCGTTGTTATCTTCAATTGATGCAACGTTATCTGACTTTTTACTTTTTGCTGGCGCTTTGGTAACAACTGGATCTTTGCCGCCCTTTAATATGGTCATAAAGTCATCTTTGCTTTTCGCTATTTCTAAAGCAAGTGATTCAATTTGTTGCTCACTAAGCGGTACGTCTACCTTTTCTAGCATTAGCTCAAGTGATTCTGCTATATCGAGCATCTTATCATAAGCATCAGCTTCTTTTTTGGTAGTAAACGTCATACGCTCGACTCCGTTTCGTTCTACAACATATTTAACAACAACAGCCATGATTTCTCCTGCAAAATTGCTTGGCACCGTGGTTTGTAAAAACCATTAGATTACTGTTTTTATGTACAGTAATGGTTTGGGCGTAAATTTGCAAGCGCGAAGTATTAATTTTTAGGTGTCTTAAATTTGACAAAAAACGGTAACTTTACTTTAGTTAAGCAATCACTTGTTGTACCAGCTGCATTTTCAGGATTTCGGATCATAGTGATAATGCGTTTAGGTACACTTTAAATGATGAGCTTTTCAGTTCCTTACTTTTTGGTTTTCCTGAGCAATATTCAAAATTAAGAAAAGAAGAATAGGGACAAGTTTGATGAAAACGTTAAAAAATTTATTCATAATAAGCTTATTATGCTTACTACCCGCGACTACCGCGTATGCACAATTATCAGAAGTAACTAAGCAAATGCCTCAAGTTGAGACAATTAGTATAAATAATGCCGATGCAGAGAAGCTTGCTAAGTTACCTGGTATAGGTAAGAAAAAAGCGCAGGCAATAGTGGACTTCCGTGAAGAAAATTGCGAATTTAAAAGCGTCAGTGATTTATCGCAAGTTAAAGGAATTGGTAAAAAACTATTAGCCAAATTAGAGGGGAAAATTTCACTTTAATAGCAGTAGATAACAATCAGGGCGCTATGCGCCCTGATTAAATTGTTTTAATGCATCGCTTAAGTGTTTTTTAGCAAAGTTGATTTCAATAGGTGTTGTTAAAAGTGGGTAGCAAAGTCCGCCGAGTACCAAAAACGGGATTAATATCCAACCTTTAAATACTGTGAATATTAAAAATAGTGGACTTAGTAATATTAATTTAATAATACGTAGTAACACTTTATCAGTTGGCGATAACATACTTAAAGAAAGTGCTATTACATCCTGACGCTTGCGTACCTTTAGGTGCTTAAGCTCATCTAATTGGCTTGAAAAAAATGTGAACATATCAAATCGACTTTTTAATTAATAAACGGCCAATAACTATAATAAATAGTGTTAGTGAGAAAATCCCAAATATAATTTCCATCCAAGCAGGCATGCTCAAACCAACAAATTGCCAATCTATATTTCCACAATCCCCGGTCGCCTGAAAAAAGCTAGGTATCCATTCATGTAACGGCATAAACGATGGGAAGTTTGGTTCAAACTCACAGCTAAATGCAAAAGGGTCCGTGGTGGTTTGCATATCAATATGCTCGCGAGCAATTAAATATCCCCAAACACTCGATACACCCCAAATTACATACGCTAATATACGAACTGCTTTGCTCTGTGGTTTAGTCGAACCTACAATTCCTGCGCCTAATAGACCCAGTACGGCTGTACGTTGATATATGCACATTATGCAAGGCGCCAATCCCATTTGGTATTGAAAGAAAAGGGCGGTCACTTCAAGTAAAAAAACGATAGCTGTAAATAAAAGCCACGGGGTACGTTGGGTGGGTAATTGCGCAAGCCAGTTCATAAAAATTCCGCGTTTAAATAAGACGTTAGATTATGACCTAGGATAATGTATGCGACAACAAAAAGGAAAAAAAAGCTACCGAAGTCGCTTTTTATAAGATGAAATTTTTGACCACTCAATGCAGCCTCAGCAGAGGCTACATGACGCTCGACTTAGTTCCCATTGATACATAAGCTTAGTTATATCGCTTACTTATACAACATTGGTACATTGCCTAATCAATTCTTTAAAGTTGCGGTTAGAACGCTCTGTTGCATAGGTGTTCCTTTTTAATGTACTTATGTGTTTTAAGTTGATTCAGCTAGGTATGGTGTAAATAAAAAATACCAATAATTACAATGTACCTACAATGAATATTGCTCTGTATATTTATACATTGTAGCTATATTAGAAAAACCTAAATTTTATTATTTATTAATCTTTAATTTCTACTCATTTGCTTATTAATATACCTGACTTTACTTGTTAGTTATGCTTCCTCTGGTACAATCAGTCAGTTATTCGTGTAAAACGATGAGTGTTGATTAATTCGAGTGGGAACTGGATGAGAATTTTTAAAGCGAAAAGCCCAGCAGGATTTGCTGAAGAATATATAGTTGAATCTATTTGGAACGGCGATTTCCCTCCAGGTTCAATTCTACCTGCCGAGCGAGAACTTTCAGAGTTAATTGGTGTAACAAGAACGACCTTGAGAGAAGTATTACAGCGTTTAGCACGTGATGGTTGGTTAACAATTCAGCATGGTAAACCAACAAAAGTAAATAACTTTTGGGAAACGTCTGGCTTAAACATTCTTGAAACATTAGCGCGCTTAGATGAAGACAAGATGCCAGAGCTGACAGATCAGCTTTTATCTGCACGTACTAATATTAGTGCTATTTATACACGTGCTGCAATTAAGTTAAATCCTGAACGCGTGATTGAAATTTTATCACAAAGCCATGAGCTAGAAGACACCGCTCAAGCATTTGCTGACTATGATTATAAAGTGCATCACGAATTAGCCGTTGCGGGTAATAACCGTATTTATGTATTAATACTTAACGGCTTTAGAGGCTTTTATTCAAAGATTGGTTGTCATTACTTCTCTGATGCTGGAACTCGTGAACTTGCTCGTCAGTTTTATAAAGATTTAACCATTTTGGCAGAAAAGAAAGAGCATGATGGTGCTATTTCTATGATGCGTAAATATGGTCATCAAACGGGTGAGATTTGGCAAAAAATCCGTGGTGATATGCCCTCAGATATAATGGACTAAGTCTAAGCGAGAAACCTGCATTTGCAGGTTTTTTTATATCTGTAAAATTTAGCGCCACCGTATATGAAATTCTAAAAAGTTTAATGCATAAACCACTTCGATATTTTTAAAATTTCTACTTAGTTACAACGCAACTTACACTTTAAATTAGACCTATTATTTAAGCATATTAGCGCAAGTTGCAAGTGTTCGTTATTTTCGATTGCTCACATCGTTAAATGCGATTGTTCTTTTGTAGTGAATAACTTTAGAATACCAATTAATTATATGTATGCGCTATTGGTTTTTAATTTTTAGCGCCCATATAAGTACCAGCATTGCGAAAGCAATTGAAAACAAACTCAAAATATTTGGAGAATAAAATGGGTGTATTAGTAGGCCGCCAGGCACCAGACTTTACCGCTGCAGCTGTTCTTGGTAACGGTGAAATTGTAGATAGCTATAACCTTCATGAAACAATTAAAGGTAAAAAAGCAGTTATCTTCTTTTACCCACTAGATTTCACGTTTGTATGTCCTTCTGAACTTATTGCATTTGATAAGCGTTTTGAAGAGTTTCAAAAGCGTGGCGTAGAAGTAATTGGTGTTTCTATCGATTCACAATTCTCACATAACGCATGGCGTAACACTGCTGTTGCAGACGGCGGTATTGGTAAAGTTCAATACGCACTAGTTGCAGACGTTAAACACGAAATTTGTAAAGCATACGACGTTGAGCATCCAGAAGCGGGTGTTGCGTTCCGTGGTTCTTTCTTAATTGATGAAGAAGGTAACGTACGTCACCAAGTAGTGAACGATTTACCACTAGGTCGTAACATAGACGAAATGCTTCGCATGGTTGACGCGCTAGCGTTCCATACTGAGCACGGTGAAGTATGTCCTGCTGGTTGGACTGAAGGTAAAAAAGGTATGGACGCAAGCCCTGAAGGCGTTGCTAAGTTCTTATCTGAAAACGAAGGCGAGCTATAATTTAGCCCTTAGTTTTAAATAAAAAAACCGCCAATTGGCGGTTTTTTTATTTGTAGCGTTAGCTCACTTTAAAATAAGCTCGCAAAGTTAAAACGAGAAGCTAGCTTTAGTGTAGAAGTATCGGCCTCTAGGGTTGTGTACACCTGAAGCATAACCGTATAGATCAGCGTCGCCATCACCAATTGCAAATGGTGGCTCTTCATCAAATAAGTTATTTACACCTAACGATACTTTAGTTGAGTCAGTAACACGATAAGATGTTTGTAAATCTACCAATGTTTGCGAATCAACCATACGTGATGTATTGCTATCAAAGTCTAAATTACCGTCAAAATCAATATCTGGGGTATCTTCAAACTCACCTACATAACTGATGTTTACGTTTGTATTAAACTCGCCAATTTCCCAGTTTGTAGAGAAAATCCAGCGGTGCTCTGGATAGCCATACTCACCGGTGTAATCGCGGCCATCTTTTTCAAATTTATCTTGGTATGCCCATTCTAAATTAAATTTCAATAAACCTAAGTCATCAAGTGAGTGATTGTAGTTAGCTGAAACATCAACCCCAGATACTTCTTGCGAGGAAACGTTTTCAAATGTGCTGTAAATTTTTTGAATTGTTCCTAAGCTATCGCCACCTGTAGGTGTTAAGCGTACACATACAGTACTATCTTGGTTATTACACTCAGAGTTATAAATTGGACCAAACTCTTGCTCATCAATTTTGTTATCTTGAGTGATGCTCCACACATCGACACTTAAACCAAACTCTGCAGAAGGCGCCCAAATAAAGCCGACATTCCATGATTCTGATTCTTCAGCTTCAAGGTCAGGGTTACCAGCAAATTCAATGTTGTAATCAAGTGCATCACAATCAAGGCCCGTTGCTTCACATCGGTATGTATCTACAAAGAATTGGCTTTCTTGAGATGGACCTAAACCAACTTGTGCCAAATAAGGCGCTCTAAAGCCTTGTGCCCAAGAGCCACGCACTGTGATTTCATCAGTAGGCGCCCAGCGAAGAGCTACTTTAGGGTTTGTTGTTGTACCGAAGTCACTGTAGTCATCGTAACGGCCAGCAAGTTGTAGCTCTAAATTATCAGCAAGAGGGATAGAAAACTCGACATAGGCTGCGTATTGTTCACGATCTGCAGATGCAGATACAGACTCTGTGCCAAATATTAAACCACGTTGAAATTGATCATCAGGAATGTCATTAACGTCTTCTTCACGGTACTCAATACCTGCAGCCATCATTACTACATCATCGCCAAAACTAAATGCTTCACCTGTAATGTTTGCATCAAAGGAAGTCATGTGAGACTCACCACGACGCACTAAGCTTGTTGTAATACGATCAATTACAGCAGGGTCGTTGTATGTACCACCAAATGGATTGTAGTTTCCTGCATCAATTTCTTGTTGTAAGAAATCAGTACGCACCCAACCTTGTGTTCTATCACCTGTTTGCAGAGATTTACTTCGGCCTTTTTGTACAGCGGTTTCCCAACTCCAATCATTAAACTCACCTCTAAGCCCTGCAACAAAGCGAAGAGTATCTGATTCAATATCCCATTGGCGTGCGCCAGCATCAACTGTACGGTAACGACCAATTTGAATGTCTTCACCAAATGGATTGTTAGGGTGGCTAGCTGGGACAGTTAAGCCTGCATCTTCATCAAGTGGGGTAGGGGCTCCGGCCGCAACAGACGTATTGTGCTGTACTGCCATTTCTAAAAAGCCCGTAATGCCATTATCAAAGTTATATTCAAATTGAGAAATAGCACCCACGCGTTCAGACGCTGGTGCGATATAACCGTAAGGGCCGTAATCAAATAAACAACTGCCGCTTGAAGTTGCATTTTCAGCAGGACAAGCCGGATCAATTGTTTTAACACCGTCTACATAAAAATATCCAGGGAAGCCACGAGATGAGCGAAAATCTTCACCACCATAAGGTGATTGATTTGCTGTACCTAAGCTGCCCATTTCATCAGAAGAAAGAGATGTATTTTTAAAGTAATCGATAATAACTGACGCGCTACTTTTCTCGCTAGTAGTACCCCATACTAAACTTGCTGTCGTTTCTTCATAATTGGGATCATCAGTACCACCGTAGCCCAAATTAACTTCAACACCGTCAATGTCTTTTTTCAAGATAACGTTTACAACACCCGCCACTGCGTCTGAGCCGTAGATAGCTGAAGCACCATCTTTTAGTATATCGATTCGCTCAATGGCAGAAACTGGGATACTGTTAATATCTACAAATGAGTTTGTGATACCTTCGGCAAATGCACTAATAGAGACACGACGGCCATTGATTAGTACGAGCGTAGCATCAGCACCTAAGCCACGTAAACTAACAGCAGCAGACCCATTTGCAGTTGAGTCTTGGTTGTTACCACGTGTTGAGAAAGTACCGCTACCCGCGACAGGCATTCTTTCGAGGAGTTGTTGTAGGTTGTCATAACCCATGTTCTCAATATCAGCTCTTGCGATTGATTGAACCGGAGAAGGTCCTTCGATATCTGAACGTTTGATTCGTGAGCCAGTTACTTCAATGCGCTCTACTTTGTTAGCTTCTTCAGCAGCGTAAGTTGTTGTAAAACCTGCTGAAAGTGCGATTGTAGCACCTACAATTAAGCTGGGTGTAAATGCAGTTGATTACTTCATCCTTAAGTCCTTGTTGATATGTTATAAATTTAGTTGCTCTATACCAATCCTTTTTAAACTGTTAAATAAATCCCATATTTAAGCGGATTGATATAACAAGCGACGACATTAATATCATGTAACTTAAGTGTTAGCAATTAGACTGAAATGTGATTTTAGTATGGTTTTTTGTGTGTTTTTGGATGATTTTAAAACAGATGTTATGCGCTGAAGAAGGTTGAAATAGGCGCATATGCTTTATTTTGGAAATAACAAATACAGCCTAAATGCGAGTAATAATTAAATTAATTAATTCACAATAAAATTGTAATAAATTATTTACATGTATATTCTGAATGAATAGTAATCTTGTTGTATATTAATAAAACAAATAATAGTTGGTTTTTTTTAATAAAAAAAAACGCCTAACTTGTTAGTTAGGCGTTGTGCTTATACTTTGTGTTTCATTAAACGTTCTTTTTCGCGAGACCAATCTTTATTTTTCCCGTCGTCACGTTTATCGTGCAACTTTTTACCTTTTGCTAGATGAAATTCAAGTTTCACCCAACATTTTTTCCAGTACATAGCTGTAGCAATTAATGAATAGCCATCTCGCTCTGTTGCACCGAGTAGACGGTCAAGTTCGCGTCTGCTTAATAGTAACTTACGATAACGCAACGGATCGCAAATTACATGGGTTGAAGCACTATTAAGTGGCTGGATTTGCGCGCCAAGCAAAAATGCTTCGCCATTTTTAAGATGAATATAAGTTTCGGTGATGTTTACCTTACCAGCTCGGATGCTTTTAACTTCCCAGCCTTGTAGTTCAACACCTGCTTCAAACTTATCGTGTAAAAAATACTCATGTCGCGCTTTTTTGTTTAGCGCGATGGTATTACTTGTCGATTTTGATGAATTTTTCTTAGCCATAGTGCCCTATAATATACGTAATGTGAGATGTTTTACATCGATTTTTTAATAATGCTTTTAAAAATTAAGCTGTAACTTAAGCAGCATGAAAATTTGGGGAAACGCGCAAAGCTTGCTAAAATTCGCCCACACAGTTGGGAGTGAGTATGCCACAAATAGAAAAAAGTGCGCTGGTTATGTACAGCACTAAAGAGATGTTTGATCTAGTTAATGATGTAGAAGCTTATTCGCAGTTTTTACCAAATTGCTCAGACTCAAAAATTGTTTCACAGCATGATAATAACATGACCGCGAGTTTAGAAATATCTAAGGCGGGTATAAAAAAGTGGTTTACCACCGAAAACACCTTTGTTGATGAGCAAACCGTGTTACTGCGCCTTGTTGATGGTCCGTTTAAGACGTTAAAAGGGCGCTGGCATTTTCAAGAGCTTGACGCCAAAGCATGTAAGGTTCATTTGCACCTAGAGTTTGAATTTTCAAGTAAGTTAATAGAGCTTGCCTTTGGAAAGATTTTTAACGATGTAGCAAAAAATATGGTGAGTGCATTTACTCAACGTGCAAAACAGGTTTATGGAGCGCGAGTATGATTAATGTTGAAGTGGTCTTTGCATTACCGACCACGGCCACGTGTTTATCAATTGAAGTGCCACAAGGGACTACAGTCGAGCAAGCTGTTATTCAGTCAGGTATTATAGAAAAGTGCCCAGAAATAGATGCCACATCGCTAACGTTAGGTGTGTGGAATCGAACTGTAAAAGCTAACTATGAATTAAAAGACGGTGACCGTATAGAAATATACCGTCCACTAATTGCAGATCCTAAAGATGCCCGCAGAAAACGTGCAGAAAAAGCAAAAGAAGAGGGGCGTGCAAATAAAATAACGGGTGGTCGCCCACTCGAGAAGTAATACCAATCGGCATAAACTTCGAACAATTTAACAGATTAAATCACACGCTAACGTCGTTTAAAATGGTAAAAGCTTTTTAAGTAAACCAATAAAAAAGGTGAGCCATGCTCACCTTTTTTACTACCTGAGACGTTTATTGCTCTAGCGGTGTAGTAAAGTTTTCAGGTTGGTCATAATCACCTGAGATTGAAACTAACTTTTCATTTTCAAAGTTAATTACTAACTCTTTATTTTGTTCGTTTTTACGGCCTTTATTAAAGCTGTAAATATAGCGCCAAGTATTGTTATCAAAGGCGTCCTCGGCAATAGGTCTACCTAATACATAAACAACTTGCTCTCGGGTCATATTTACACGAAGTTTTTCAACATCCGATTGCTCTAAAAAGTTGCCTTGTGGGATGTTAATTCGGTATACCCAGCTAGAGCAACCTGCTGCTGAGCTAAGTGTTAAAGCGACGATAAGCCAAAGAGAAAAAGTTTTTAACGACTGCATTGTTAGTTGTGATCCTTATTTTTTATAATCTGCATGATACCGATTAGTCACTGAAGGTAAAACCCTTTTAAGCAATTGTTTTATGTTAAGGGCGTTAAGGTAATGTTTTGACCAATGATAATGAAAAAAGTTTACAGTATATTGAAACGAATATTTTAAAAACTGAGTCTACTTGGTTTTTATATATAGTTGAAACACGATTTGGTCATTGGTACACAGGGATCACGACTAATGTTGAAAAACGCTTTGCAACTCATCAGGCTGGTAAAGGAGCTAAAAACCTTAGAGGAAAAGGGCCTCTTTTACTTATCCATCAACAACAAGTAGGTAATAAAAGTGAAGCAAGTAAGCTTGAGTATCAATTAAAAAAGCTTCCTAGAGCTAAAAAGGAAGCGTACGTTTTAGCGTTTAATAGCGGCGATAGTGAAAACACTTAGTTTGTATAAATTAAGCATATTAGCTATGAGCAAAAACTATCTTCGAATATAGTTTTTGCTCATAGCTGGCGTGTAATATTAGAGTCGCTTAGCGATGCTTTTCAAAGGTAGCTACAAGTGCATCAAGGGTTTGTGCGCTGTTTGCTAAGTCTCGAATAGCTTGCTCTGTATTGATTTGTTCGCTCATTGCTTTATCGCTAATTTCGCTAATCTGCTCAATATTACGACTTACATCGGCAACCACATTACTTTGCTGCTCAGTTGCAGTCGCTATGAGCGTAGCCATATCGTTTATCTCATTTGCTGTTTCGGTTATTGTATCAAGTAATTCAACAGAGCTTTGCATAGCACCAACGCTTTGCTGAGCTTTATCTTTCGATTGACCAATATCGTTAACTACATCGTCAGATATTCTTGTAAGCTCTTCAATCATAGATTGAATTTCGGTGGTTGATTGCGATGTACGGTTTGCCAGTGCACGTACTTCATCAGCAACAACAGCAAAGCCGCGTCCGTGTTCACCTGCGCGAGCAGATTCAATTGCAGCATTTAAAGCAAGTAGATTAGTTTGATCCGATATGCCTCTAATTGAGTCAACAATACTTGCAATATCAACCGTTTTTTTAGAAAGCAAAGTAACTTGCTCTGTTATGCCATCAATATCGCTGGCAAGGGCTGATATAGTTGCTTGGCTTTGGAGTACTTGTTTGTGACTTTGAATGGTGTTTTCGCGGCTGTTATCGGTTAATTTAGCTGTATTTGCTGCGCTTTGCGCTATTTCTTGTACTGTGGCGCCCATTTCGTTGATTGCTGCTGCGACAGATATTGTTTGTTCTTTTTGGTGATCTATTGCTTGAGAATTTCGTTTGGCTTGTTCAAATACATGATCAGAGCTTTGACGTATATCGTGGCTTTCGCTTGCAACCTGAGTAATGGCTGTTTCTATTTTGTTAATAAACTGATTAAAGCCATTACTTAGGTTGTTAAGCTCTGGTTGGCTCGATTCTGGTAAGCGGTACGCTAAATTTGCATCGCCTGAGCCTAATCGTGAAAATAACTCAGCCATTTTAGAAAGTGGAGATGAAAGTGAGCGTGCAAGTAAGTAACTGATTAAACTCGCAACTAATGCTGTAATTATCGTAAAGGTAAAAATTTGCCATTGTAAGGTATTTACACTTGCGAAAACTTCACTTTTTGGTACTTGAGCTACAACATATAAATCGGTGTTTTTAATAGGCGTAGCAGCTACAAGTGTCGGTTCGCCATTTAAATTAATTTCTTCTAGTGCAAAGCCATTACTATTAAATAGTTGGCTGTGGATATTTGCAGTATACAAATCATCAATATTTGCTTTAGCTACTTTACTTGCATCTTTATGAAGCTGAATCAATCCATTTTTATCTGCAATGAATACAAAGCCTGTTTGCTCAATTTTAAATTGCTGTAATAGCTTTTGCATATCAGTGATGCTTTTTGCAAGACCTGCTAAACCAGTACCATTGGCCTGCTGATGGTTTACAAACATTTTCACATCATTGGCTGACTCTTGATAAATACTGATAGAGTAAGGTTGTTTTGATTGCTTAAAAGCAAAAAACCAGCCATCGGCTGCATCGTTTTTTAACACACGCAAAAACCCATTCTGGTTCCAGTACTGTGCAGTGTCTCTATTTGCCCAAGATGCTGTGGCTAAATCGTATTGCTGGGCAACGCGATTTAATTCTTTTAATAGTAATGTATCGTCTTGGTTGTTTGATTGAGCCCATTGTAAAATAAATTCGTTTGATGATAGTTGCTGAGCAGCACCGAGTAACTCGTTGATTTCACCGCCTATGTGATTGCTGATTGTTTGCAGTTTACTAGGGAGCTCTGACTCAATCATACGTTGCTCAATTATATCTTCTGAGCTGTATAAAGAGGTCAAGCCAATAAGCGCGGCTACACATATAGCAATAGCACTGCCTAAAGCTGTGATTTTTTGAGTAATAGAAAGGTTTTGTATCGTCATGATATTAATTAATTTTACAACTGAGTAGAGGACTATATTAGCACATTATTTATTTTGATCTAAATATTGCCTATAAAGGGATGGATAAAAGGTAGCGTTGGATGATTAAAGTTTTATGAATGAGCATAAAAAAGCCCACATGCAAAAAGCATACGGGCTTGGTTTCTAACAAGCGAAACATTTACTGTTTAGGGTTAAACAATCTTTTTCATTGCTGACATGTAGCCACGTAATTTAGCACCTACTTTCTCAACTGGGTGTTCGCGCAATGCAGCGTTAATTTGAATTAATGTTTGGTTATCAACTTGGTTACTGTGCTCGCCAAGGCCTTTACCGATAATGTCTGTATCAACGTTTTTCATAAAATCAGCAAGTAATGGTAAACATGCATGGTTATATAAATAACAGCCGTATTCTGCAGTATCAGAGATAGTACGGTTCATTTCAAAAAGCTTTTTACGGGCAATAGTATTGGCGATTAATGGCGTTTCGTGTAATGACTCGTAGTAGGCCGACTCTTCGATAATGCCGGCTGCTGTCATGGTTTCAAATGCAAGTTCAACACCTGCCTTAACCATTGCTACCATTAAAATACCGTTATCAAAAAATTCTTGTTCTGAGATTTCCACATCGCCAGCAGGGGTCTTTTCAAAGTTAGTTTCTGCCGTTTCTGCGCGCCATTTAAGTAAGTTTACGTCATCGTTATTCCAGTCTTCCATCATAGTGCGTGAGAAAGTGCCGTCGATGATGTCATCTTGATGCTTATTATAAAGCGGGCGCATAATTAGTTTTAGCTCTTCACTTAGTTCAAACGCTTTTACTTTTGCTGGGTTTGAAAGGCGGTCAAGCATGTTAGTAACGCCACCGTACTTAAGTGCTTCGGTAATTACTTCCCAGCCGTATTGAATTAGTTTTGATGCATAACCCGCATCAACGCCTTTTTCTACCATTTTATCAAAACATAAAATAGAGCCAGTTTGTAACATGCCACATAAAATGGTTTGCTCGCCCATTAGGTCAGACTTAACCTCAGCAATAAATGATGATTTAAGTACACCTGCGCGATGTCCGCCCGTACCCGCTGCATACGCTTTAGCTTGTGCTAAACCAAGACCTTGAGGGTCATTTTCTGGGTGAACTGCGATCAGAGTTGGTACACCAAAACCGCGTTTGTATTCTTCACGTACTTCAGAACCAGGACACTTAGGTGCAACCATGATTACAGTAATGTCTTCACGTACTTGCATGCCTTCTTCAACGATATTAAAACCATGAGAGTAAGCAAGTGTAGAGTCTTTTTTCATAAGTGGCATAATTGCACTTACTACAGCGGTATGTTGTTTATCTGGCGTTAAGTTAAGTACTACGTCAGCGGTAGGTATTAATTCTTCATAAGTACCAACAGTAAAGCCGTTTTCAGACGCATTTAAAAATGATTGGCGACGCTCAGAAATAGCTGAAGCACGTAATGTGTAAGAAACATCTAAACCAGAGTCACGTAAGTTTAAGCCTTGGTTTAAACCTTGTGCGCCACAGCCTACAATAACTAGTTTTTTACCTTTAAGTGCGTCAACGCCATCGGCAAATTCGCCTGCGTCCATAAATTCACATTGCGCTAATTGCGCTAATTGCTCGCGTAAAGGTAAGGTATTGAAATAATTCGCCATTGTTAGTGTCCTATAAAGTCATGTTTGTTAGATGCGCAAGATTTATTGCGCTTACAAACACCATATGTAAAATCGTTGCTTGCGTAAAATGATATATTTGAATTAAAGTGTTTCATAATATGAAATACTGGGTTTGGCATGGATCATAAACATTTAGACTACTTTTTAGCACTGGCTAAAACACTTCATTTTGGACGCGCAAGCGAGCTTTGTCATATAAGCGCACCCACTTTAAGCCGCAATATAAAACACTTGGAAGAAGAGGTCGGTGTTGCATTATTTGTACGCGATAACCGCAGTGTTAAATTAACGCGTGAGGGTGAGTCGTTTATTGATTACGCCACAGCAACTCTTGCTAATTGGCAGCGGTTTAAAACGAATGTGAAAGACCCACAACAACATATTTACGGCAAAGTAAGTATTTATTGCTCGGTTACTGCATCTTATAGTTTTTTACATCAAATATTAGAGCAACTTCGTGCGCAGCATCAGTATATAGAAATAACATTAAATACAGGCGACCCTGCACTTGCTATAAACCGTGTATTAGATGGGCATGAATTAATGGCTATTGCAGCTAAGCCAAATAAGTTACTGGCGCAAATTGCTTTTGTAGATATAGGGCATTCTCCACTTTTATTAATTGGCCCAAAAATTCAATGCCCGATCACACAAAAACTAACGCAGAATGGTGATGACATTAATTGGTCTGATTTAGAATTTATTGTGCCAGAACAAGGTTTTTCTCGCCAAAGGTTAGAACACTGGTGGCGCAAAAATAATATTCACGGGAAAATTTACGCACAGGTTGCTGGGCACGAAGCAATGGTATCCATGGTGAGCTTAGGATTAGGTGTCGCAATGGTCCCTAAAATAGTGCTAGATAACAGCCCGCTGCAAGATAAAGTACAAATACTAACACCAAAAATGCAAGCACCTGATGGGTTTGATATTGGTTTGGCAGTATTAAGGAAAGAGTTAAATGACCCTGCAATCAGTGCTTTGTGGAATATTGCGCAAACTTTAGATGCAAAAGCGATTTAATGCGCGCAGAGAATAAGCAAGTTAGTTAAATAGTATGAATAGAGGTTGCGTATAAGTTTACTGTTACTTAACATTGAGCGCTAATAACAAAAACAATGACGCTTGAGAGTTTATTTATGAACCACGCCGAATCACTTGCTCATTCTGCTCAATGCCTAAAAAAGGCGATTCCTTTGATGGTAAAATACCGAATGCCGGTTACACCCATCAACTATGCAATTTGGTACTGTTATATTCAAGGAAACAAACCTTCATTAAATGCTGAGTTAGACCATGTTATTGCTCTGCAACAAACATGTTCACAAGACAAAGCAAAAGAAATTTTTGATAAACATTTAACGCAAGACGATCTCGTTTTTTTTCAAGAAATGACTGAAAAATTTCATACAACTATGGAGTAAGTTCAGCAAGATATAAGCACAACGCTTGATCACTCTAAAAGCTTTACGACGAGTTTAGTTGACTCACAAAATGAATTAAATATGCTTGTTGATGTAAACTCTTACAATGAGATACTAGGTTGTGTTGAGCGTTTAACCGACGATTCTATTGCAATGCAAGATTATGCTCGGGAGTTTCAGACTAAATTAGCCGTTGCCTACAATGAAATAAAAGATTTAAAAGAAGCACTCAATATTTCAAAGGAAGCAGCCGATATCGACACGCTTACGGGTTTTTATAATCGAGGTAAGTTTGATTCTGATATTGTAAACTTTTGCCTCGAATACTCAGAGCAAGCGCAAGAAGACTCTCTTGCCGTACTCATTATGTTTGATATTGATCATTTTAAGCGCTTTAACGATGATTTTGGCCATCAAAAGGGTGATGAAGTGCTTAGGCTAGTTGCTAAAAAAGTGAGAGAAAATACAACTGAAGCTGCAAATGTGTATAGATACGGTGGCGAGGAGTTTTGCATAACAGCCTACTTTGACACTATTAACGATATAATAGCATTTGCAGATTGTATTCGTTTAGCAATAGCAAAATTGGCGATTCGTAAAAAGCATGATGTAACTGCAAAACGTGCTATTTCAGCAAGTTTTGGCTTAGCAATTTTACGGCCATTTACAAATAGTTCTGTTTTAGTTGAGCGTGCAGATAGAGCCTTATACATTGCCAAAACACATGGACGAAATCGTATAGAAATAGCCCCTGATATTTAATAAGTGCCAGAGGTTTTTGATTTATTTGGGTTAAAGCCGCTCAATTTAGGGCGATTTAATCCAACTTCAGTTTTGGTAAACAAGCAGGTAAAACCCAATAGAGCTGTAGCGAGTTAGCTCTTAGTAATTTTTTATTTGAATAATTGCATTTGCTACGTTGTGCCTCATTTTCAAAGTATCTTAAAGTACTATTAGTCAAAAACTACACAAGCAACTCAAAGTACAATCCTTAGACACAACTACCTTGAAAGATAAATAGTCCGAAAAGCATAAAGTTAACATTTTTGTATACAAATTGTGAATAATTGTAACCAGCTAGAGCTAGTTTAAAAAGACCTTGCTAGTATGGGGAACTTACTTAATTTAATTCTTTGATGTACGCTGATGCGGTATTCCTTCTCCTTATTAACAGCTCTATGTTTTAGCACTTTGTTTGCTTGCCTTTCGGTGCAAGCAACACAGGCAAGCAAGCATGCTGACGATTATACAGAGCAAGATATAACAACCGATCGTCTGCATTTGAGTTTAAGTGTTGGGGCTGGAGTTATAACCAACCCTTTGCATGGTGGAGATAATATTCCGCTTGTGCTTATTCCACAAATTGCATTTTATGCAGAGCAATGGTTTTTTGATAATGGCCGCCTTGGCTATTCATTTTCACAATCCCCAAAGCATCACTTTAATCTAGTTAGTGAACTCAACTCTGAATCTCGCTTTTTTATAGACTGGCACCCTAAAAATGTATTTGCATTGCAAAGTAGTGCTCTTAATAATCAGCTCGTAATGCAAAATGAAGCCTCGTCCTCTCGCTATGTTGATATTGATAATTTGCATAAACGGCAAATTGCCTTGGATGCGGGTATTGCATATCACTATGTAAATGATGACCATGTTTTTTCAGTTCAGGCTCTGCATGATATAACCGATGTTTATCGAGGTGTACGCGGTGCATTGCAGTGGCAATATCATACTGTGCTAGGAAAGCTTAAAATAAAGCCAACACTTGGAATAAACTATAAATCTGCGGAACTAAATAGCTATTTTTATGGACTTAATGAGGGTGAAACTCAATTTGGCAAAATAGACGTTGGTAGTAGTTGGCAACCTTATGCTAAAATCGACGCCCGTTGGCCACTGAGTAAGGCTGACTCTCTTCGTTTTCATGTAGCATATTACGACTATTCGGCTATGGATGGCAGTCCGCTCTTTGAACGTACTTATTCAATGACTGCATTTATAGGATTCGATCGTACTTTTTAATATGAAGTATTCAATATTAGTTGTGTTTATTACCACTTTTTTTAGTGGTTTTAGCGTGGCACAAACCCCTGTTTTTAGTGTTTCTCCAAAAGTCTGCGTGGTTTCCGAACAGCAGGATTTTTGCGATCTTGATTTACAGTTTAAATGGCTATTAAACACCTATAGTGATGTCTGTTTGTATCAACAAGAACAACTACTTCAATGCTGGCAGCAGCAGCGTTCTGGGCAATTTAATTATAAAGCGCGTGTTCAGGTGGAGACCATATACTCCTTAATCAATCCTCATACGGGTGTGTTAATAGCAAAAACACAGGTTGAAGTACAAAGCGCCCATGCTAAAAAAAATAGGCGTAGGCTTCGCTCTCCGTGGAGCTTTTTTTAATTTAGGAGCAACTAATGCCAAAAATTTTACTTGTTGAAGATGATCTCGGTTTACAACAGTTAACAAAAGATTACCTTGAACATAATGGCCTTGAAGTCGAAGTGTTAGACCGCGGTGACGAAGTGTTTAATTACCTAGAAAACAATACACCCGATTTAATGATTCTAGACGTTATGCTGCCAGGTAAAGATGGCTTTAGCGTTTGCCGCCAAGTAAGAGATAAATTTACTCTACCAATTTTAATGTTGACTGCTAAAGGTGAAGACTTCGACCAAGTACTTGGTTTAGAACTTGGTGCTGATGATTATGTAATAAAACCAGCAGAGCCACGTGTATTACTAGCGCGGATCAATGCATTACTTCGACGTGGGCAACCAACAGTAAAATCTAGTGAAGAACTGCAGTTTGGTGATTTAGTCATCGATAAAACAAGCCGTATTGTAAAACTAAGTGATTCAGAGATTGTATTAACTTCGCACGAGTTTGAACTACTATGGCTATTAGCGTCAAATGCGGGTGAAGTACTAAGCAGAGAGCATGTGCACCAACATATGATTGGCCGTCAATACGACGGACTTGATAGAACTGTGGATGTACGCGTATCACGAATTCGTAAAAAATTAGGCGACAACAGTGATAAGCCGTATCGTATAAAAACTGTATGGGGACAAGGCTATTTATTTGTTTCTGATGCGTGGGATCTCTAGAACTATTTAAGGTTAATCGGCTGTAATGGGAAAACTGTTTACCAGCTTATACTTATATATCATTGTTTCATTATTTGTTGTAAGTGGTGTTATTGAGCAGCTGTGGCCTTATGAAGAGTCGCAGCAGCAGGTCTTCTTAGACGATGAGTTTGGGCAATCACTGTGGTTGCTTTCGCAAACCCCAAATGGTCTTAAAAAGCTAAAGCATAACTTTGAAAGTAAAGTGATTGAACGACGTGATTTAATACTCCCTCAAAAACAACAATCGCAGCTAAATCAAAATCACTACTTATATTTGTATGATAAGCAACAACGCATTGTTTGGTATGTAGATCTCGGTAATGATTCATTACTTCAGGTAGGGCCGGTAGGTGTATTAACGCAAGAATCATCTTCAGTTTGGCCGTATTTATTACTACTTATTATTGTAGGTATACCAGTTGGGCTATGGAGCTTTTTACTCTGGCGTGACTTTGCAAAGCTACGTAAAGCGTGTGAAGCGGTAGAGGGTTTGCAAGACTTTCAACTAAATGACTCTTCTAAGTCTTTCTTTTTACCTATAACAGATACATTAAAGGTAATGCAGCAACGTATTGAGTTTTTACTTAGTGCGCAGCAAGAGCTTACCTCATCGGTATCACATGAATTTAGAACGCCATTAGCACGTTTAAAGTTTGCAATTGTAATGTTACAAGAGCAAATGCTTGATGAAAAAGGCGAAAAATACCTAACAAACATGCAAACAGACATTAGTGAGCTTGAGTCACTAGTCTCTGAAATGCTTGAATACGCGCGATTAGACTCTCAACAACCAAGTTTACAGCCAATAAACTGCGATTTAGCTGGGCTGGTAAAAACCACTGTTGAAAAGCTAAATTTTGAAGCTAGAACAACGCTCTCTATAAACCTCCCTGAGCATTTAAATTACTACTGTGATAGCCACTTTATGGCGCGAGTATTTCAAAATTTAATTGGCAATGCGCTCAAATACACTCATCAACAAGTCAAAATTTCATTGCTACAAGAGGCAACTCACATCGTATTGATTGTTGAAGATGATGGTGAAGGGATTGACCCCGTTGAGCGAGAAAACGTATTTAAGCCTTTTACTCGATTAGATAAAAGTAGAGGCAAGGACACTGGTGGCTTTGGTTTAGGGCTTGCTATAGTTGCTAAAATTGTGTCGTGGCACCAAGGAGAGTGTAAAGCAGAAAGCTCAAGCTTAGGTGGTGCTAAATTTATTGTATATTTACCTCTCAAATTTAAGACATAAAAAAAGCGCCTAAGGCGCTTTTTTTGCGGTTAAAAACCAAAATCAACAAGTAGCAATATAATAGACCGCAAGTATTTAAAAAAGTTCTCAATTATTTTTTATTTTTTTCAAGTAATGGCATTAACATTTGCTCAAGGCCATTTAGTTTAACCTCATACATCATCGCTAGTTGGCTACCAAGTTTTGAGTCAGGAAATCCCTGCTGTTTGAACCACACCAAATAAGGTTCTGGTAGTAGTAATAAAGGGCGCCCAGCATATTTCCCAAAAGGCATCGTTGTATTTACAGCTATTTTTAATTGTTTTGGATCCATAAGAGTTACTTAGGTTTTAAAGTCTGCGTAAGTGTAAGGGATTTTAGAAATATAAAATAGGCTGTGACGGGCAAGAAACAGCCTATTTTGCGAGGGAGTAGGCCCTCTGATTTAATAATTTTTGTTGATTAATATAAACCTAGTTGAACTTTAATTAGCTGGGATCTAATTAAGTTATTATTAGAACATGGGTTTTTATTTAACCAACACGGATAGTCTACCTGTTTTTCATTGTTGTGGTGAAATGGCTTGTAAAGGAATGTAAATAGAATTGCTTTTTATTTAGAAACTAATAACAAAGCCTTAATAATTCTAAGACTTTGTTATTTATAGACGTTATAAAAAGTGATTATTCGTTAAATAGCTCTTGTTTAACGTGTTCTGCAAAACCACTACCTGCTTCTAAGTAAAAGTTATAAGTAGAATGAACACCCATTTCTTCTAGCTCTTTTTGTTGATCAGGATAGTTTGCAATAGCTGTTACTTGGCCTTTATAACCAGAGGCTTGTAGCTGCTCTAACGCAAAAATATTTTGCATATGCTTTGGCATCGCAAGCATGACCATTTCTACTTGCGAATGATTTACTCGTTGCCAAAAGTCAGGATCTGTTGCATCAGCAATTAAGACGTTGCGGCCTCTGTTAACGTGCTTATCTACCACCTCAGGTTTTATATCTATGCCTGCAACAACATTTGGGTGAGTCGCGTTAATAGTCTCATACGCACCAGTACCAATACGTCCCATACCAAAAATGACTATTTTAGTATCGTTTAGGTTAACGGGTAGCTCTTCAGCTAAACGAGTTTTGCTTTCAAACTTTAATAGCCAGTGCTCTATTTTTACGTATAACTCGTTTGAGCGCTTATTTAACGGCGAGGCAATTACAAAGGTAATGGAAACAGCAATTGCCATTACAGNGAGCCACTCCGAAGTGATCATGCCTGTGCTAGCTGCTACTGCACATACAATTAACCCAAATTCACTGTAGTTAGATAAACTAAAGGCGGTAAGTAATGATGTACGCGCGCGTAGTTTGAATATATTCGTGAACACATAATAAAGCGCTATTTTAATCGGTAAAACTAAAACAAGTATAATGGCAACGATTAATGAGCTAGTGGTTAGCTCTGCGCTCAAGCCAATACTTAAGAAAAAACCGACTAATAATATGTCTTTTAAATTAAGCAGGGATTTTGATAGCTCGCCTGCCTTTTTGTGAGGGGCAAACATCATTCCTATTATTAGTGCACCTAAATCGCCTTTTAGGCCTGCAAATTCAAATGCATGATAACCAGCAACTAAAGCAAAGAAAAAACCAAATAATGGTAATAGTTCACCATGTTTAGAGCGATTTAATACGCCATACATGACAGGTCGTAATAAAGGCAGAGCAATTATTAATGCAATTGCCCACACATTTGGAATTTTACCTGTACTAATCGCTAAAAAGATAACTGCAAAGATATCTTGCATGACTAGTATACCAATGGCTATTTTACCGTGAAGGCTTGCCATTTCTCCGCGTTCTTCAAGCACTTTTACTGCAAATACAGTACTTGAAAAACTAAGCGCAAACCCAACCAGTAAAGCACTTTGCCAACTTAAATCAATAAACAGTGGAATGGCGAAAATACCAAGCAATAACATAAAGCCACTAAAAAGCGCACTGCTAAAAATAATATGCAATGTTGCAGGCGCCCACACTTGGGGTTTAATTAAACTGTTTACCTTTAGCTTTAAACCAATACTAAAAAGAAGAAGGGTTACGCCAAGTGCTGCTATTGTATCGAGCAACTCTGTACTTTTATAACCCGATAAATTTAAAGCAAAACCTGCTAATAAAAATCCAATAAGAGGAGGCAGCTTTAACTGATAAACAGCAAAACCACACACAAACGCGGCAGCAAAATAGATTAGTTCCATAATTCTTAATATCACTTCATTTGGGGTTGCAGTGTAACGAAAAATTTATACCATTGAAAATAAAAATAGACCTAAAAATGAACGTGTCTAATCAGATATATGGCTAACTGTGTATAAAAAATGCGCATCAAACATACATTTAATCGTAAATAGTATGTAAATAACATTTTTTCACTGACATTGGCTTTTAAATATGGTTAAGATGCGATAACGAAGAAGTTTAAGCGAGAGCAAATAATAGAGCCGCTCAGCTTAAGGAGAAATATATGTTTAAAAAGATTTTAGCGTCGGTAGGTATTGGTGCTGCAAAAGTAGATACTGTTTTAGAGACTGAACACCTACAACCTGGTCAGCTTTTTAACGCACAAATAGTCATTACCGCAGGTGATGTTAGCCAAGATATTGCAGGCTTAGATTTATTACTTATGACCCGTGTTAAAGTGGCAGGTGATGATGGCGATTATTTTACCAATCATGTGATTGACCAATGGCGAATTACAGATATAGGTACAATTGAGCCGGGCGAAGTTAAAAGTATCCCTTTTGAAGCACGCCTTCATTCTGAAACTCCTATTACAGAAATTAATGCAGGTTACAATCAATCTCATGTGTGGCTTGAAACAGGCTTGGATATTGATTTAGCACTTGATCCGAGCGATAAAGACCATTTACATATTTACCCTAATGAAGCTGTTAAAACGTGCATGCAGGCGATGGAAAAATTAGGCTTTAGCTTAATGAAAGCTGATGTAGAAAAAGGTCATTTGCGCGCTTCTACATTTCAATCGTTATCGGGCTGTTATCAGGAGCTTGAATATAAACCAAATAGCCGTAGTTTATTTGGCATTCAAGAGATTGAGTTGTCATTTGTTCCAGAGGCACATAAAACACATGTGCTCATAGAACTAGACAGAGCTTTTAGAGGCGATGGTTATGTAGATTTAACCATAGAGCATGACCATGTGAATGTATCGCAGTTGTGCGACCAACTAGAGCGTTTATTTGCTTAATATAAATTAACAAGTGAATAATATTATTAAACCCGGCCTAGGCTGGGTTTATTGTTTATAGGATTTAAAATGCAATTTAAATGTGAGCAGTTTAATGCTTTAGATGCGCATACTCTTTTTACTATTATGCGAGGACGTGTGGACGTATTTGTTGTAGAGCAGGCGTGTCCTTATCCTGAACTTGATGATGTAGATATAGCTTTAAATACACAGCATCTATATACATTAGACAGTGGGCAGCTACACACTTATGCGCGATGTTATGAAAAAAATGAGCAATATAGCGCAATAGGGCGCGTGCTGGTAAGTAAAAGCGCGCGTGGCAAAGGCGACGCCACTTTACTTGTAAGTAGAGCTATAGAGTGCTGTAAAGAGCGGTGGCCGGAACGAGATATTTATATTGGTGCACAAACCTACTTACTTGATTTTTACCGCTCCTTTGGCTTTGAAGATTACAAAAGTGAATATCTAGAAGACGGCATACCTCATCAAGATATGATTTTAAAACTCACTCAATAAATCCAATTTAAGCAGCTATAAAAAAGCCCACTAATGTGGGCTATTTTATTTAAAACTATTTTAAGGCTAAGGTATCATTTAGCTCAATAGTGAATGTAAAAACACCATGCCAATAGCAAGTGGACATACAAACTTAGTATACCAAGGCCATATTTTCCAAAACAATGTATTGTGAACTTCAGGGTTACCCTCTTGAATTGCTTTTAGTAATGAGCCTCTATACCAAATCCAGCCTACAAATATACAACACATAAGACCAAGTAAAGGCTGAGCTACTTTTGTAGTGAGAGTGATTACTAAGCCAAATAAGCTGCTAAGGTTACACACAATTGTAATACTGACGATAGCGATTAGCGCCCCAATTAACCACGTTGCTTGAACGCGTTTCATCCCAAAGCGCTCTACGGTGTATGATACTGGCGCCTCTAACATTGAAATAGATGATGTTAAAGCGGCAATACTCATTAACGCAAAAAATGAAAAACCCACAAATAAGCCAACTTCGCCCATTCCATCAAATAAAGCGGGGAGTACCTGAAATACTAATGTATCTTCAGAGAGTAGCTTACCCGTTGTGGCCGAGAATATTTCAACGCCTTGAGCTTGTGCTACATACATAGCTGGAATAATCAGTAAACCTGCAACAAAGGCTATAAATACATCAATAAGGGTTACATAGGCACCTAAAGAAACGAGGTTTTCTTTTTTACTAATGTACGAGCCGTAAATAATCATTACGCTAGTGCCAAGCGATAATGAGAAGAAAGCTTGCCCTAATGCACTTACTAATAGTTTTGCGTCAAAAATAGATGAAAAGTCAGGGACTAAGTAGGCTTTTAAGCCTTCCATAGCACCATCTTGCGTCATTACATAAGCAATAAGTGCAAATAAAATGCCTAAAAGTGCAGGCATTAAACGCTTAGACCACTTCTCAATACCGTTTTCAACGCCTCTACTTATAATAGCGACTGTTAGTACGATAAAGATCATGGTGAATATAATATTTCGAGTAAGTGATTGCTCGCTTAACCATGTAGATGCTGTGTTGGCACCAACTAAAGTGGCTATTGGTTCAGCTGTGGCGCTGAGCATCCAACCGGCAACAATGGCGTAAAAGCTTAGTATAAAGCCAGCGCATAAAATACCGCCAAAACCAACAGCAAAGGCAAAGTGTTTTTGCCATGGCTTATTAGATATTTTTTGAAGAGATGACACTGCGTTTGCTTGGCCATGACGTCCAATCATAAGTTCAGCCATTAAAGCGGGGTAGGCTAAAAAGAACGCAAGCACTAAATATGCGACTAAAAATGCAGCACCGNTGTTTGTGTAGGGAATCCCCAAATATTGCCCAAACCAACGGCAGAACCCGCTGCGGCCATAATAAAACCAAAGCGAGAGCTAAACTCGCCTCTAACTGCGCTCATATTATTGTACTTCTCTATTGTGTGACGGCGGTGACAATCTACTGGAAATGTAAAAAAATAAAAAGTGCTTATTTGCTGATCTAGCACAAATTAATAAGTAAAGTGTATGTTATAACCATCGATTTTAATTGTTGTTATTAAGTCGTTTAAAATAACGAGTTGATTTTGTTTAATAATTGTTAATTACAGTCTGTAACTATTGCTTTACGGATTATGGTGCTGTGCAATAGTTAGAGTAAAGCACGCACCACCTAGCTGGGTGCTTTTAGTTACTTTAACGCTGCCATGATGCCAATCAGCTACTTTGGTAACAATGGCTAAGCCAAGGCCATAACTTTTATCGGCTCTGTTACGGTGATCTTCCTCTCTAAAAAATGGGCTAAATACGTTACTAAAGTTTTCTTGTGCGATACCTGGGCCGTCATCTTCTACCGTTATTATAAGCTGTTGCTCGTGTAACCTTGCACTGAGGTAAATATGTTGGTTTGCAAAATCACATGCGTTTGTTAATAAGTTAGTAATTGCACGAGCCAACCAGTGAAGATCTGCATTTATTATTTTATCAGTACTATTGAGTTGTACGTTGAGCATTTGCATTTCAAGTTTTGGTGCAAGTTGAACTAAAATATCTTCAAGGTAGGATTTAATATTGGTTGATGAATAGGTCAGTTTATTAGCGTTTTGCTCTAAAGTAGCAAATGCTAAATAGCTACTAAGCATCGATTCCATATGATCTAAATCGTTTTCCATACGGGTTAAATACTGTTTTATTTTTTGCTCATCATGGCTATCTAATGCCGCATCTAAACCAAATCGCAGGCACGCGATAGGGGTGCGTATATCATGAGACAAGCTTGAGGCCATTAGCTTGTTTTCGGCGACAAGCTTCTCTATTTGGCTGGCCATGCGATTAAAAGTAAGCTCTACGTCTTTTATGTAAGTAAAATGCGATACTTTTATTCGGGCTTGAACATTACCTGAGGCAAACTTTTTAGCGGCTTTATTTAACACGGTTAATCGTTTAGCTAAGGGCGCAATAATAAACCCCATAAATACACATAAGCCTGCGTAAAAGAGTAAGGTTAATATAATATCGTTATGTTGCTCGCTATCAAAAATTTTATCTAAACGCATTGATAAGTGAAAAGGATTTAAAACAGCGCTGCTATAAAGCATATAAAAGCCTTGCTGATCTTCTAAAATCAGCCCACCCGGCGTATGCATTTGTAATAATAAAGAAGGCGGTAAAGCAAGTGATTCATTAGGCTTGTAATCAATTAAAACATCAAACTCTAGCGCCAGTTGTTTTACATAATCGCTGCGCTCAGATGTGGGTATGTTAGCTAACTGCTTATTGAAACCCATGATCATTTTACTTTGCTGACTAAATTCATCTTGTGGGGTATGCGCTTGTTGACTAAAAGCATCAATAAGCCAGCCCAATACCACAATAGATAAAAGTGCACTGCCTAGAAGCGATATATAAAACTTTTTCATTTATTCATCGCTCTGTTACCACGCGGTAGAAACAAGTAAATATCCACGGCCCCAAATAGTTTTAATTTTTTCAGGGTTTTGTGGATCATCATTAAACTTTTTACGAAGTGCAGAAATAAGTACATCAACACTTCTATCAAGCCCATCATACTCTCTGCCTTTGGTTGCTTTAAATACAGCGTCGCGAGAGACTACTTGCCCTGCGTTACTCGCAAGGTAGTGAAGCAGTAAATATTCAGCACTTGATATATTTACGTCTTGCTCGTTAAGTTTTACATTTCTAGATTCAGTATCAATACTAAGCGCACCAACATTAATAACACTTTCGTTAACGTGTGGCGTATTTGGCTCATTTTTTTGGCGAAGGGCTGCTTTTATACGCGCTAGCAATGCACGAGGACGCACAGGTTTCATTATGTAGTCGCTTGCACCTACTTCTAGACCAATAACTTCATCCATTTCTTCATCGCGTGCAGTGAGCATTATGATAGGCGAATTATAAAAACTACGAAGCTCTCTACATACGCTTATACCATCTTGCCCTGGAAGCATAATATCTAGGAGCACGATATTTGGGTTTAACGTTTTGACTTGGCTAACAACTTCGTCACCACGATGACAAACATGCGTTGTATAGCCTTGCTCTGTTAAATATTCAGCAACCCATTGCGCTAGTGATGCATCGTCTTCAACAAGTAAAATAGTGCCGTAGTTATCCATAAAATATCCCTAATACGATTGGTATTAAAATAGTCGCCAGCGGCGTTTTTTTTGTCTGTTTTGATAAACCCATTGTAGTTTTACTTCTGCTGTACTGATGACTTTGGATGTATTGCTATCAAATAGTTCAAATGAAATGCTTTGCTGTGAGTCAAAAGCATAATTAAAAGTACCACTTTGTTGCTTTAGCCAACATTGCATAATGTACTTTGAAGTTGCATCGCGTAGGCAGTAATTACCAATGATAGGTTGCTCCCACGTTAGTGTAACATCGGCATAGCAATTACGCCCTTCGCGCAGTGCAACGCAAGTGTCGGGTAGTGCTATGAGTGCTTCAGGGGGGTCCTGCGCTTTAACAGTAAAGGTACTGGGAAAGATCAGTAATACCCAGATCCATCTAAAATACATAACGTAGGCCTACCTTGGCTTTATGTTGATATCCTTGGGAAATAATTGGACTGTCGTCAATTTCTTTTGAAAACCATGTAGTAAGCCAACCGGATAAAAGCACCCAATCTTGGCTTATTGGATATTCAGCATGGAACTCAAAGATAATACTAGTACTGGCATTGCTGCTATAAACCGGGCGAAGGCTGGTGGCTTCATCGCTATCAATGCCAAAGTAATAATTGGTAAAGTCAGCAGAGTAGGCGCTTAAACCAACACCAGACCTAAACTCCCAGTTTCGCCATGGCAAAATGTGGCTAAAAAAGCTATTTATAACCCAGCCATTATGGGCACCAGATACGTCATGAAGGTATTCAAAGGAGAATTGTGAGTTTTCAAATCGGCGCGAGAGCCTAAGACCAACATCAAAATCGTAATTACGTTTTTTAATACCTTGGAGTTCTTTTATAACACCGTGGTTATAAAACCCGAGGCCTTTTTCGTCAAACCCGGCTTGAGTATTTGTGCCAAGTATATCTAAGCCCCAATCAAATTTATCTATAAGGCTGTAACCAATTACAAGACCACCGCTGAGTTGATTGTGATCAAAATCAAGATAAAATTTATCGTAAGAAACAGCAAGACTTAAATCAAGCTCAACGCCCTTATCGTAAGATTCGATACCGATTAGGTAAGAATCTTCAATATAAAAGCCCGCACCTGCACTCCAATCCCAGGCAAAGCCTTGGGTTGGCTCTAACGTATTGTCTGCATAATAGCGATTACTTGCCATACTTGTGGTGCTAAAAATAAAGCAAAAAAGCAATGTTATGCTAACTAAAGTATGGTTAAGCAAAGTGTTTCTCATCCCTATGGGGCCTAATTATTATTTGTTATTAAGCGGAGTATATTGTTAATTCGTTCCTTTAATCTGTAAAAAAATGTAGTAAGTGTTAGGTCTGTTGAACTTTCAAGGTTAAATTTTCAGCAGTCTGTTTGGTATATAGGCAAGGCAGAGCCTATGCAGTGTGGCTATTCCCCATAAATGGGCGATAACGTAGCATTAATGCCAAACAGGCGCTGCCCAATGGGTTCTTCCTAAGGGCTATTTACGCCGCGATTAAATAGCCCCTAGTTTGAACAAATTTTAATCAGTAAAGATCAAGAGACCCTAATTTACTGAACTTTAATTTTATCGATTAATATACTGCTCAAGTAAAACTGCATCATAGGTGTTAATGCACTTACTTCTGTTCTGTTACATGGACCGCTAAGTTTGGTAAGACTAGATAGTTTTGACAACGTTTTGTACTGAGGGATTTGAATGTCTTTCCCAAGTCTTTCAATGCGAGCTTCATCAGTGTTTTGTTGATGAACAAAAGCGACAACCTCAAGCTCATTAGTTATTTTTTGCTCTTCGGTAAAATTGTAAATTAGCGGCTCGCGATGAAAACTAGCACTGTCGATAGATGATTTAGCAAACCAAACAACATCACCCGATGACTTGTGCGTAAGACGCATACTAACTTGTGCGAACATAGCTGCGCACTGTTGGGTTGGATATTGTTGTGCAACATTTGAATATAAAGTAAAAGGATTCTCTGGTTGCTTTATTGCGTACTTGGTATCGTCTGTAAAAGTTAAATCGAGTTGCTGAATTGTCAGTGTATAGTCGCTGTTATTTTTAGTTGTCACTTTTAGTTGTTTATCATTCAGTGCTTGGCTA
This sequence comes from Pseudoalteromonas sp. TAE79, assembly GCF_000498015.1. Classification (NCBI taxonomy): domain Bacteria; kingdom Pseudomonadati; phylum Pseudomonadota; class Gammaproteobacteria; order Alteromonadales; family Pseudoalteromonadaceae; genus Pseudoalteromonas; species Pseudoalteromonas sp. TAE79. The sequence continues at coordinate 41,928 of NZ_AUTL01000266.1, read as the reverse complement.
ATTTGCGATAGAAGTTTATCGGTCACGCTCGCTTTATCGGTAATGATTTTTACTGTCTGGTTTCTAACTACTTTATGTGCAGGAAGTTGAACCGATTTAACTTTTGGAGATGAGTGCTCTGTAGTGTACTCAAGCTGATAGGTCTGACTTTTTAATGTTGGCTTTAACGGCATAGCCAATGGCTCGGCTGGCTGCTTTGTAATAGCACAACCAGTTGATAATAATATAAAAAGTGACACAACTAAAAAACGCATAAGTACTAAACACCCGCTAAAAACCAAATAATCGTCGTATTGTACGTTAGTCCAAACAAAACTTCATGATATTATCTGCGCAGATGTGGTTAAAAAGATAAAATTTATAAAAATGAAGTATCTCAACTCTTTATTGTATAGCCTACCTGCTTTGTGTTTGTTGTTTAGCTCTGTGGGTTTTGCGGCAAAAGCGGATCCTGATTGGGATGCATTTGTAAAAAAATACGGCCGTTACGCACAAAAAAAATTAAAAAGTAAAGGTATACCTGGTGCAGCGCTTTCGATTGTAAGTATAAACAACTCAGACTACATCCACACTATGGGCGTAACTAAAACACGAAATGGACAAAAAGTTAATAAGCATACCCGCTTTAGACTTGCGTCTGTTTCTAAGACATTTGCAGGCTCGTTATCAGCTAAATTGGCTGCTAACGGCCTACTGGAGTTAGATAAGCCTGTTAGTGATTACATACCTGATTTTAAAGGAACTGTATATGAAAATGATTTAAAGGTGTTTCATCTTTTAAGTCATTCAAGCGGGTTAGTTCCTAATGCATACGATAATTTAATTGAATCTCGTATGGATTACCCCGGTATTGTTGAAAAGCTACTTAGTGTCAAACCAATTTGTAAACCTGGTGAATGTTATGGCTATCAAAACGTTATGTTTAGCCTTATAGGTGATGTGATATTACAAAGCACCGATACAAGTTACAAACAGTGGTTAAAAGAAGCTATTTTTGAGCCATTGAAAATGAGTGATGCGAGCTTAGGCTTTGAATCAATGACAAATGACAAAAATTACGCGCTACCACACGTGCGTGGTAAAAAACGTTGGTATAGCGCTAAGCTTAAAAAAAATTACTATAAAGTGGGACCTGCAGCCGGTGTAAATGCGAGCGCAAGTGATATGGCTATTTGGCTAAAAGCGCAGCTGGGCCAATACCCTGATGTTTTGTCATTGGATACTCTCGCAAAACAAACACGGCCTTATACGAATACAAAAAAAGAAATGTATCGTAGGGTGTGGAAAAAACACCTTAACGAAGCTTATTACGGGCTAGGTTGGCGCGTTTATAACTATGCTGATGAAACGCTTTATTATCATAGTGGCTGGGTGCAAGGGTATAGAAGTGATTTGGTTGTATTTCCTCATTTAAATATTGGTTTTAGCTTAATAGTTAACGCTGAAACCGGCGTAATTAATGAACTAACGACTGAATTTATCGACAGGCTATTAGAGTACAAACGGGGTAAAAAAATATGAATAAAATAATATTAGTAATCACTTGTTTAGTCATATTATCTAATAGTAGTTTGGCGTTTGCGGCACCGGATAAAATATATTTGTTTCGTCATAGCGAAAAGTTAACGGGCAAAAATCCAGCGCTCTCAGAGGTGGGAAAGGCACGTGCAAATAATTTAGTTACTTTTTTCAAAGAGTATCAAAATATACATATTTTCAGCAGTAACTATAAACGCACGTTACAAACAGCGGCCCCTTTGCAGGCATATTTTAATACCGTCGTAAATGTGTATAACGCAGGTGAGCTAAGTGATTTAAAAAAAGAGTTACTAAAACTAAAAGGTGTAGTTGTTGTTATAGGGCACAGTAATACCACACCGCAACTAGCCGAGCTGCTTTCGAATGAAAAAGTGTCAGCAATGAGTGAAACACAATTTACTCAGTACTTTATATTGAATAAGAAGCCGAGGAGTAATGGTAGCGAATATGATTTAACCCATCATAAAATGAGCTTTTGATTTAAAACGTTAAATAATAAAAAACCAGCATTAAGCTGGTTTTTTCAATTTGAACGCACTAAATCCTTTAACAGGAATAATTAGTTACGAGGTAAATGTATTTTTTTCTCAACGCTTTGACGATAAAGCACAATAGTGTGACCTATCGTTTGTAGCTTAGTCGCACCAGTTTCACGTACGATTGCTTCAAAAATTAGTGCTTTTGTTTCACGATCGTCAGTTGGAACTTTAACTTTGATTAATTCGTGAATTTCTAATGCACTTTGAATTTCTACTACTACGCCTTCGGTTAAACCGTTAGAACCTAGTAAAACTACAGGCTTAAGGCTATGTGCCTGACCTTTTAAAAATTGCTTTTGTTTGTTTGATAATGTCATGTTTATACAAATTTTGCTGAATATGGCTTGAATTAAGGGTATTCTAACGCCATCTAAAGAATATTACTAATTAGTTGCGTGTTAATTTATGACAAATAAAAAACAGTCAGCCAGTTCACAGCGATGGCTGAAAGAACATTTTGATGATAAATATGTTCAAGAAGCGCAAAAAAAAGGCTGGCGTTCCCGAGCGGTTTTTAAATTAGATGAAGTACAAAATAGAGATAAGATACTTCGCCCTGGCATGACCGTTGTTGATTTAGGGGCAGCGCCAGGAAGTTGGTCTCAATACTTGGCTGAAAAAGTAGGCGACAAAGGTCAAGTAATTGCGTGTGATATATTACCAATGGATTCACTTGCGGGCGTTGACTTCTTACAAGGTGACTTTCGTGAGGAGGCTGTACTAAATGCGTTGTTAAAACGTATTGATGGTAAAAATGTTGATGTGGTACTCTCTGACATGGCACCAAATATGAGTGGCAATAACTCAGTAGATCAAGCAGGTAGCATGTATTTGGTAGAACTTGCGCTAGATATGTGTAGCCAAGTACTAAAGAAAAATGGCGCATTTATTGTTAAAGTTTTCCAAGGCGAAGGCTTTGATCAATACTTGCAAGATGTACGTAATAGTTTCAAAGCAGTGAAAATACGCAAACCTGATGCCTCACGTGCCCGTTCTCGGGAAGTATATATAGTAGCGACTGGATACAAACTGTAGTACAGTTGCTTGGCGTTTAGTTGAACTTAAATTAATTGGATACAAGAGGTTAACCCCTTGAGCGATATGGCGAAAAATTTAATACTATGGCTGGTGATTGCAGTTGTGCTGATGTCAGTCTTTCAGAGCTTTAATGGCGGCGAGCAAGTTGATCGTCAAACTAGTTACACTCAATTTGTTAAAGATGTCCGTAGTGGCTCTTTACAAGAAGTTATTATTGACCGTGGTACAGGTAATATTACTGGTACTAAGAGCAGTGGTGAGCGTTTTCAAACAACGATGCCAATGTACGATGAAGATTTAATTAATGACTTACTTAAAAATGATGTAAATGTGAAGGGTGTACAACCTGAAGAACAATCATTTTTAGCAAGTATATTTATTTCTTGGTTCCCAATGATACTCCTTATAGGTGTGTGGATATTCTTCATGCGTCAAATGCAAGGCGGCGGCGGTAAAGGCGCTATGTCATTTGGTAAGAGTAAAGCTCGGTTAATGAGCGAAGACCAAATTAAAACAACGTTTGCCGATGTGGCAGGTTGTGATGAAGCGAAAGAAGACGTTACTGAATTGGTCGACTTTTTACGTGACCCATCAAAATTTCAAAAGCTTGGCGGTAGTATTCCAAAAGGCGTACTTATGGTTGGTCCTCCAGGTACTGGTAAAACGCTACTTGCAAAGGCAGTTGCTGGTGAAGCAAAAGTACCGTTTTTTACAATTTCGGGTTCAGATTTTGTTGAAATGTTTGTGGGTGTTGGTGCATCACGTGTACGTGATATGTTTGAACAAGCTAAAAAAGCGGCGCCTTGTATTATCTTTATAGATGAGATTGATGCTGTTGGTCGTAAACGTGGTGCTGGTATGGGCGGCGGTAACGACGAGCGTGAGCAAACACTTAACCAAATGCTAGTAGAGATGGATGGCTTTGGTGGTAACGAAGGTATAATCGTTATTGCAGCAACTAACCGACCAGATGTATTAGACCCTGCATTACTTCGTCCAGGTCGTTTTGACCGTCAAGTTGAAGTAGGTTTACCTGATATTCGTGGTCGTGAGCAAATACTTAAAGTACACATGCGTAAAGTGCCATTAGGCGATAACGTAGAAGCGGCTCTTATAGCACGTGGTACTCCTGGTTTCTCAGGTGCTGATTTAGCAAACTTAGTAAACGAAGCTGCGCTTTATGCTGCACGTGGTAATAAACGTGTTGTAAGTATGGCTGAATTTGACGCTGCTAAAGACAAGATCATGATGGGCGCAGAGCGCAAGACCATGGTGATGAGCGAGCAAGAAAAAGCAATGACTGCGTACCACGAAGCAGGCCATGCAATTGTTGGTCGTATGGTGCCAGAGCATGATCCAGTTTATAAAGTATCTATTATTCCACGTGGCCGTGCGCTGGGTGTAACAATGTACTTACCAGAACAAGATCGTGTTAGCCATTCAAAAGAGCTTTTAGAATCAATGATTTCTAGCCTTTATGGTGGCCGTATTGCTGAAGCGCTTATTTACGGTGCAGATAAAGTAACAACGGGTGCAAGTAATGACATTGAACGAGCTACAGATATAGCGCGTAAAATGGTTACGCATTGGGGTTTAAGTGAAAAACTAGGTCCGTTACTTTACGCTGAAGATCAGAACGAAATGTATATGGGTGGCGGTGGTAGCCGTTCATCTAGCATGTCAGACGATACAGCTAAAATAATTGATGCAGAAGTACGTTTATTTTCAGATCGTAACTATCAAAGAGCAGAAGAAATATTAAAAGAAAACATTGATATTCTTCACTCAATGAAAGATGCATTAATGAAATACGAAACTATTGATGCTAAGCAAATTGATGATTTAATGGCACGCCAACCAGTGCGTGAGCCGCGTGATGCACATGACCGTCATGAAGCAAAACCGGTAAAAGCGGAAGAACCTCAAGAGCCAGTAGTTGATGAAAGTCAAAATACTGACGATTCATCAAAAAAAGATGAAACAAACCTTGATGATAAAGCTGAATAATCGTTAAAATAGTAATGAAAGCCCCGAACTTCGGGGCTTTTTTGTATCAGCTATTTAGAAAAAGAATAAAGGTTGGCAATGACTAGCATACTAAAGCTTCCGAGAGGGCGTACGCTTAATCTTGAAAAGCCCGTTATTATGGGGATATTAAATGTAACGCCGGATTCGTTTTCTGATGGTGGGCAGTTTTTAGAACCCAAAATAGCGCTAAAGCGCGCTATGCAATTATTAGATGACGGTGCGACAATTTTAGATATAGGGGGCGAATCTACTCGCCCTGGCGCGCCAGATGTCAGCTTAGAGGATGAACTTTCTCGAGTAATCCCTGCTATTAAAGCGATACGTCAGCACAGTGATTGCGCTATTTCAATTGATACCAGTAAAGCACCGGTAATGGAGCAAGCAATACTCGCAGGGGCAGACATAGTTAATGATGTAAGAGCTTTACAAGAAATAGACGCCTTAGAAACGGTTGCGCAGTATGAAGATATAGCAATTTGTTTAATGCATATGCAAGGGCAGCCCCGCAGCATGCAATCGGCACCTCATTACGATAATTTGTTTGCAGATATAAATATGTTTTTTAGTGAACGTATTAAAGCATGTGAAACAGCTGGGATTAAGTTTGAACGACTTATTCTAGACCCAGGTTTTGGATTTGGAAAAATGCTTAGTCATAACTATCAAATATTGGCTAGGTTTGATGATTTTAATAAGTTAGGTTTGCCATTATTGGCCGGATTATCTCGTAAATCGATGATAGGTAATTTATTAAATAGAGATACAAATGAACGGTTAGCGGGCAGCTTAGCGGGTGCGTTAATCGCAGCGCAAAATGGCGCAAAAATTATTCGTGTACATGACGTAAAAGAAACCGCAGATGTACTTGGTGTATATCAAGCCTGCGAACAAGGAATTTCACAATGAAAGAAAGAAAATATTTTGGCACCGATGGCGTGCGTGGACTTGTAGGCGCTGCTCCTATAAACCCTGAGTTTGCAATGAAGTTAGGCTGGGCTGCTGGACGTGTATTATCACAAAGTGGTACTAAAAAAGTAATTATAGGTAAAGATACACGTATTTCGGGCTACATGCTTGAAACCGCACTTGAAGCTGGTTTAATCGCCGCCGGTATTGATGTTGTATTATTGGGCCCTATGCCTACACCTGCTGTAGCCTACTTAGCTCAAACATTTCGTGCAGAGGCAGGAATTGTAATTAGTGCTTCACATAATCCGTATTATGATAACGGTATTAAGTTTTTTAATGGTCAAGGTCTAAAGCTCGATGATGCAGTAGAACTTGAAATAGAAGCAATGCTTGATGAGAAAATGACGTGTGTTGCTTCAGATAAATTAGGTAAAGCATCGCGTTTAGTTAGTGCGGATGGCAGGTATATAGAGTTTTGTAAGAGCCAGTTCCCGCAAGGCCTATCTTTAGAAGGTCTTAAAATTGTTGTCGATTGCGCAAATGGCGCTACTTATCATATTGCACCTTCTGTTATGCGTGAACTTGGCGCAGAAGTAATGACACATGCATGCGAGCCTAATGGCGTTAATATCAATCATGAATGTGGCGCTACTCACGTAGATGCCCTTAAACGTAAAGTGCTTGAACTTAAAGCCGACGTAGGTATTGCATACGATGGTGATGGTGACCGCGTAATGATGGTTGATCATAATGGCCGCGTTTTTGATGGTGATGATCTGGTTTATATTATTGCTTGCCAAGCAGCCCAAGATGATAATTTGGGTGGTGGTGTAGTTGGCACTGTTATGTCTAACATGGGCCTTGAAAATGCTTTAAAAGCAAAAGGTATCGAGTTTGCTCGCAGTAAAGTAGGGGACCGCTATGTTATGGAGTTACTACAGCAAAAAGGCTGGAAAATTGGCGGCGAAAGCTCAGGCCATGTACTTAATCTAGATTTAATTAGCACGGGTGATGGCATTATATCAAGCTTGCAAGTACTGGCTGCTATGGTTGCACAAAATCGTACATTACAAGATTTAGGTGCTGGTTTTACCAAGTATCCAATGAAAATGATAAACGTGCGTTATACCGCTGGAACTGACCCTACAAAAGCACCTGAAGTACTTTCAGCTGTAGCAGAAGTCGAGCTTGCTTTAGGCGATAAAGGCCGTGTTTTACTGCGTAAATCAGGCACTGAACCTGTGGTTCGTGTTATGGTTGAAGCCGAGCAAGAAAAAATTGTAATAGACAGCGCTCAAAAAATTGCAGCTGTTGTAGAATCTATGAGCAAACAAACTGATTAATAACAATAACCTCTTGTAACTTTGGGCGAGAAAAGTTAATATCTCGCCCGCTTTCTAATGTGGAGTGGATAATGGCAATACGCAAGGCGATGGTCGCAGGCAACTGGAAAATGAATGGCTCTTTAGAGTTAGTTAAACAAATGTCTGACGCCATTAACGATGTAAAATCACAAGAGATGGACATTGTTTTATTTCCTCCATACCCACTTGTATCTGCAATGGTAGCTAGCGGTGTTTCTACAGGAGCTCAAACTGTTTCTGAAAATACACCTGGCGCATTTACTGGTGAAGTTGATGCGCAGCTTATAAAAGATTTAGGTGCAACTTACGTACTCGTTGGTCATTCTGAACGCCGCAGTATTTATAACGAAAGTAATGCAACAGTCGCTGAAAAGTTTGCTAGGGCACAGCAAGTTGGTTTAACACCAATTTTATGTGTAGGCGAAAGCGAAAGCGAGCAAGAGAACGGTCAAACCGAACAAGTAGTTGCTGCACAAATTGATGCAGTAATAGAGAAATTAGGTGTAGCAGCACTGAAAGATTCTGTGATAGCATACGAGCCCGTTTGGGCCATAGGCACAGGTAAGACTGCATCGCCAGAGCAGGCACAAACTGTTCATAAATTTATCCGTGACAAAATTGCATCACTTGACAGCAATTTATCACAAGGGCTTACCATCTTATACGGTGGTAGCGTTAATGAAAAAAATAGCGAATTATTATTTGCACAAACAGATATAGATGGCGGCTTAATTGGCGGCGCAAGTCTAAAGGCAGAGTCTTTTACTGCAATCTGTAAAAGTGCAAAAGGGACTGTATAAGATGTACGAAATTTTATTAGTAGTTTATTTAGTTGTGGCTTTAGCTTTAGTTGGAATGGTTTTAATTCAACAAGGTAAAGGCGCAGATATGGGTTCTTCATTTGGCGCTGGTGCATCAGGCACTGTTTTTGGTTCGTCAGGTGCTGGTAACTTTATGACAAAAACAACCACAAGCTTAGCAACGGTATTTTTTGTTTTAAGCATTGTGTTAGGAAACCTAACAGCTGGTCAAATTAAAAAGACCGACGAATGGGAAAACCTAGAAGCAGCTCCAGCAGTAGAAACAGTAGTTCCTGTTGAAGAAGATGTTCCAGTAACATCTACAAAAGAGCAAAGCTCTGAAGTACCGAACTAATTTAACGTAAAGCTATCGTTAAACGATTTATCTTCCTCAAATAAGTCACATGTTTAACACCTGAGCGAAAGTTTAAAATGCGGATGTGGTGGAATTGGTAGACACGCCACCTTGAGGGGGTGGTGCTTTAGGGCATGGGGGTTCAAGTCCCCCCATCCGCACCAAATTTAGAAACCAGTAGCAGTGATGTTACTGGTTTTTTTGTGCTTGAAATACATTTTGAGTATTTTCGAATATTATTTTATTGTTGTGAATTAATGCCGTATAGACCTTTTCGATCGCAAGACAATTTTTGGATCGTTGAAATAGAGTGCATTGCAGGCATATATTTGGTTTTTTGTTGAGGTATCATTTGATACCTCTAGCCCTGATGGGTTTGCGCTCCTAGCACCTCATAAATCCAGCGGCTTATGATTGTCCTTGGTATTAAAAGGTTTCGTATAGGGCTGTGCTGAACTGTACCAATCAATCTCTATTATCAGTAATATTACAAGGTTGTTTACTTATGTACTTTTCTAAAACCCATTTAGGCTGTTAATTGAATGCGCTTTTAAATTTTTAATCTTATTGGGAACGCAGCATCACCCACGCCATACGCGCCATTTATTCGTTAAAGCAACGGTCGCGTTATTGTAATTACTGCACTCTTTCAATTGTCTTGTCCACTACACCACTTACAAAGAATCTAAATGCCATATTGATTTTTATAATAAGCAATATGACTACTTTGTAGTTATTTCAGGTGTTAATAAAGTGTAAATGGGGAATGTGATTTTTATTGGGAGCCTTATAACACTAAAAGTAGAATGCTAGTGTTAACGCTCACTCGGTAGGCATCTACAAAGTACGGTCTAAAAAATTAAGTACGGATTGCACTAAGCACTTAATTAGATCTAATTTTGACTTGATACTTGCAGGAAAAAACAAAAAGAAAAAAGTTAAAGTTAAAATAACTAGGTTTGAAGTAAGTCCACTTAGCTATTAATTTTATTTAAGTTTTTTTTACACCAAAGTAATGCTTGTTGTTTATTTTTCACAGCAATCTTTTGATACACTTTGTGTAAATGTACGCGAACAGTAGCTTCACTTATAAATAAAGAGTCTGCAATTGCACTTGAATGTAAGCCAGAAAACAGTAAATTTAATACTCTCATTTCTTTGCAGGTTAAGTTATTGGATTGCAGTGTAGTTTGTTGTTCACTCGCTAGCATTTGCCTCATCCAACCGTCAGTTACTGCACGTGGAAACCAAAGTTTTCCTTGTTCTATTGCTTCTAACCCTTGCTGAAATAGTGCCTCGTTAGTGCCTTCATAAAACAACCCTTTTAAATTTGGCCACTCTTTTAATGCAAGTACATCACTGTCTTTAGGGACGTCAAAAATGGCGAGTCCTTGATGACCACTTTTTAACATGAACTGATTAATGAGTTCATAATTCGTAATGACGTTTAAGGCTTGATAGTTCACAAGTAATATGTCGAAGTGGGCAGCAACACAAAAAGGTGAAGTATAATTTGGGTTATTAAAACACTGCACATGCTTATCGGTTGTATTTGCTATATTCATAATATTCTATCCATAGATTACATTTTGGTACTATATTCTTATTTTTGGTTAAATTCAATGATAGGCTAATTCATTTATGTTCTTTTATTGTTCTTTTTTTGTTTTTGGAAAGCGAGTGGCCAAGATACTTGTCTATTTATATCGCTAAATTAAATTATTATTTTTTTATTATAATACAATTATTTAGTGCGTTTTTAAGTCTTTAAGTGTAGTGAAAAATTTAAATTCACCTGTTGATTCATGTGTTTATTTAAGTAATTTAAACATTTATTTACAATTCTGTCACATAATACCTATCCAGAGGAAAGATGCTATTTAGCGTCTTTTTTTATGCCTAAAATTTATATTATCAATATAAAAGCATAACTAAAATCACACGGTATCCTTTGGAGAATATTTTGAAATTACGTAACCTCTCACAACTAAGCTTAGCAATTTTTGCTGCACTCACTACCTCTGTAAACGCCGAAGAAACTAAAACAACAGCTAAACAAGACGCATTTGAAAAGATAGAAGTCACAGCTCGTAAACGTACAGAGAGCCTGTTTGAATCTCCAACTGCTATCACGTCAATTGGCGCTAATCTAATTGATAAAGCCAATATGAGTAACCTAGAAGATATTGGTAAATATGTTCCAAACTTGAATATTACTCGATATGGGGTGGGTAACTCTGCGCATGCATCGGTATTCATTCGCGGTATAGGTTTGCAAGATCACATAATAACTACCGATCCGGGTGTGGGTGTGTATCTTGATGGTGTCTACTTAGGTCGTCAAATGGGTTCTAACTTATCATTACCTAATGTTGAGCGTGTTGAAGTGCTTCGTGGCCCACAAGGTACTTTATATGGCCGTAATACATTAGGTGGCGCTGTAAATGTAATTACCAAACAACCTGGTGATGAAGGTATTGTAACTACTACTGCAAAGCTGGGGAGTCGTGGACGTATTGCGGGTGATGTTTATTTCAACAATTCACTAACAGATGATGTAAGTATGTCTGCAAGTGCATCGTACAAAACACGTGATGGCGTGGGCGAGGCAGTTAATTTAGCAAATCCAGAGAAAGAAATTGGTGAGGAAGAAGAATTTAGTGGTCGTGTAGCCCTTAAATGGCAAGCGAACAGCGATTTAGCATTCACTTTTGCTTTAGATGGAGTTGATAACGAGTCAGGTCAATCGCCTTACACAATTGAATTAACTGACCCGCTAGATGCAAACGATGTGTTTAATGGCGACTTCCCATTATTGACTCAAGATTTAATTCCATCAGACCCTGATGATTTAGGTACAACCGTTGCAGGTATTGAATCAACTTCTTACTCAGGGTGGGGCACATCGTTCTCGGCTGATTGGGCAATTAACGATACTTATACTACTAAGTTTATCTCAAGCTACCGTACATCTGAGTATGAAGGTGGCCTAGATGACGATGCATCACCTTTAAACTTATCTGAGTTTCCAGAAGAGGGCGGAGCTGATCAGTACTCGTTTGAAATTCAACTAAATGCAACATTTGATAATATGGACTTTGTGTCAGGCCTTTACTTTTTTAATGAAGATGGCTTTACACGTTCAGGCCCATTTGTATTCAGCCCATTTAATACACCCAATGGCTTATTGAATGACGGAGTAACAGAATCATTTGGTGGTTACGGCGATTTTGAAATTAACCAAGAAACTAATTCTTACGCAGCCTACTTTAATGCAAGCTATGATTTAACTGACGATTTAACCGTTGGTGGTGGTCTTCGTTATTCAAAAGATGAAAAAGATGCAAATGCTATATTCCCATCATTTCCTACTCGTAAGTATGTAAGTGCAGATTTTGATGCAGTTACCTGGGATGTAAATGCATCTTATCAGCTTAGTAATAATATGAATGTGTATGGCCAAATTCAAAAAGGCTACCAAACAGGTGGTTTTCCACCGCGCCCATTTGGTGGACCAGACCAGTTTGTATCATTTGACGAAACGAAAGCGGTTAACTATGAAATGGGTCTAAAAGGCCAAGTACACGAAAATGTATCTATGATGCTTGCGGTATTTGTGACTGATTACACTGATTTAGCATTACCGTTTTCAGACCCAACAGCAGGTGGCGGTTTCGTAACAATTGTAGAAAATGCGGGTCAGTCTAAAGCACAAGGTATTGAGCTTGAAACAACCGTCGCTATTACTGATGACTTTACTATTCGCAGTGCAGTTGGTTATTTAGATTCTGAAATAACAGAAGTGGCTGAGGGTGTACAAGGTATAGGTAAAGGCGATTCACCAGCACTTACACCACGCTGGACTGTCATGGTTGCACCTTCTTACTTTATGGATTTAGAGAGCGGCGCAACACTTGCATTTAATGCTAACTATTCGTACCGAAGCGACATGCAAGGGCAATCAGTTTATAACCAAAGTGAGACAATAGATTCACGTGAACTAGTTGGTTTTAATATTTCCTACACTAATCCATATGGCGATATGGAAGTTACACTGTATGGTGAAAACGTTCTAAACGAAGTTTACGATGTTGGTCGTCTACAACAATCAGGTTTTGTTGGCGTAATGCGTAGTAATGATCGAAGTGAATTTGGTTTGAAATTCAAAAAAGACTTTGAGCTATAAACTAAAATCAAGTAAATAAAATATAATGTAATTGAAGTTTATTTTGCATAATAAAGGCCGAATCATGCTGTGATTCGGCCTTTGTGTATTCAATAGTAAGGTTATTATTTGCATCGTTTAAATTCCTAATTTTAATTGCTGATTTAAAACAATCCACATCCCCATTTTTGAGTGTTTGTATTAACTAAAATGCGCCTTTTTAGTTTGTGTAAAGGCTAGGTTGTTCGCTACAATGGCGCCTCTTAATTGCCAAACGGACTCTGTAATGAAAATTCTTGCCGATCAAAATATGCCTTTAGTTGAGCAGTACTTTGCAGACTTTGGTGAGGTTGAGCGTTTTGATGGTCGTAAATTAACGCCTGAACAATTAATAGATGTAGATGTTCTTCTTACTCGTTCGGTGACAAATGTTAATCATGAACTTTTGGTACAAGCTGACAAGTTGAGCTTTGTAGGTACTGCCACAATCGGCATTGACCATATTGATACGCAATTACTGCATGATAGAAATATTGCTTTTACCAGTGCACCTGGTTGTAATGCGGTTGCTGTAGCTGAATATGTAATTAGTAGCTTATTTGCATTAAGCCAAGAAAATGCGCGTCCATTGTGTGGTCAAACAATTGGTATTGTAGGGATGGGCAACATTGGTACATGTTTGGCGCAAAAATTAAAAGCATTAAACGTAGTTGTACTGCTGTGCGATCCGATTAAGCACGAACAAGGCTTATTACAAGAGCATGTAGCGCTTGATGAGTTATTAGCGCAGTCAGATGTTGTTACTTTTCACGTTCCCCTTGTTAAAAGTGGCGAGCATAAAACACTGCACATGATGGGTAAAGAGCGTTTAAAGGCACTTAAGCCAGGAACCACGCTAATTAATGCAAGCCGTGGCGATGTAATTGATAACCAAGCATTACTTGAGGTAATGGAAGCTGGGGCTGATTTAGATTTAGTACTTGATGTATGGGAGAAAGAACCCAATATTTTAACTGAATTACTAGAGCATGTTCGTTACGCTAGTGTGCACATTGCAGGGCATACACTTGAGGGGAAAGCTCGTGGTACACAAATGTTGTATCAAAAACTGTGTCAGCTCAAAGGTGTTGAGGCGATTAAATCGTTGGATGATTTTTTACCAACACCAGCCATTACAAATGCAACTGTTACGCAAAGCCTTAATGAGCAAGATATTGCCCGTTTAGTGCATTTAATTTATGACGTTCGCCGCGATGACGGAATATTACTTCGTCGTCTAGAGAGCGACGGCTTTGATAGTTTACGTAAAAACTATCCTATAAGGCGAGAATTTAGCACTTTATTTCTACAAGGTGATAGCCCACAACTAGCAGCACTTAGCCAGCTTGGCTTTAGCATAGCTGAATAATTATTTAACTAACGATGTTGTTTTAATGTCGTTTATAGAGGAAGAAATATGTCGCAAAAATATAACGTTGCCGTACTTGGCGCTACTGGTTTAGTAGGCCGTCAAATCATTGAAACGCTAGCAGATCGTAAGTTTCCTGTTGATCAGCTTTTTTTACTTGCTAGCAGCCGCAGCGCAGGTGAAGATATAAAGTTTCGTGGTGAGACCATTGAAGTACTTGACGTTGAAGGCTTTGACTTTAGCCAAGCGCATATAGGTTTGTTTTCTGCTGGTGGCAGTGTATCTGAAAAATATGCTCCTATTGCTGCTGAAGCCGGCTGTATTGTAATCGATAATACATCGCACTTTAGAAATGATTTTGAAATACCACTCGTGGTGCCAGAAGTTAATGCTTCAAGCCTAGCTGATTTTAGAAATCGTAATATTATTGCTAACCCTAACTGTTCAACTATTCAGATGATGTTAGCACTTAAACCAATTTATGATGCTTACGGAATAGACCGTATTAATGTATCTACTTACCAAGCTGTATCGGGTGCAGGTAAAGACGCGGTTGATGAACTTGCAAAGCAAACAGCTAATTTGATGAATGCACGCCCTATGGATAATAAAGTATTTCCAAAGCAAATTGCATTTAACGTTATTCCTCAAATTGATAGCTTTGAAGATAATGGCTATACGCGCGAAGAAATGAAAATGGTAAACGAGACTCATAAAATTTTGGGTGATACCACTATTGCAGTGAATCCAACGTGTGTACGTGTTCCCGTATTTTTTGGGCACTCAGAATCAATTAATATTGAAACGCGCATGCCTTATGACTTTGAACACGTTAAGCAACTTTTAAAAGACGCGCCTGGTGTCGAGCTAATTGATGATGAAGGTGACTACCCAACAGCAGTGTCTGACGCTAGTGGTAACGATACTGTGTATATAGGTCGATTACGTGCTGATATTTCTCATCCTCATGGACTAAACATGTGGGTTGTAAGTGACAACACTCGTAAAGGTGCTGCAACTAATAGCATTCAAATTGCAGAAGAGCTTATTGCTAATTACATGTAATAGTTAATTGCGCTAAACATGCCTTTGAAGCGGTAAACAGTAGTTGTTTGCCGCTTTTTGTTTATATGGCTTGTCAAATTTTTGCCGTTTAATTTTAAAAATACAAAAACTGATTGATAACACTCAATAAATTAATATTTATGAAGATGTTTTAAGGCATTTATTTTCAAGGTGTTGCGATGGATATTACGCTCTAACTGGTTTATAGTCTGTAATTGGAATAGAGCTTGCAATAAAAATAGATTGTAATAATAAATGCGAGTCAGTCATTTGGCTGATAATAGCAATAATAAACAATATTTATGCACTTAAGTTTTAGGTGTTTTATTAATATTAAATATTAAAGGATCAGCATGCGCGGTTTAGCTACACTTATTATATTAGCGTCTGCATTGATAGTAACGCCAGTTTACTCTCAGGACAGTACCCAATTAAAGGGGCCTAAAGGCGTTGACTATGGTGCGCAAGGGCGATCAATTGGGCCAATTAAACCAACTGATACGCTTTGGCGTATAGCAGCTAAAGTGCGCCCAGACAATTCTGTCAGTATTTATCAAGTTATGCAGGCTTTGTATAACAAAAATCCCGATTCATTTTTAGAACAAAATCTTAACCACATTCAAAATGGTGCCTATTTAAAAATCCCTACCTTAGCCGAAATAAAAGCTGTAAATACGCAGCTCGCAAAGCAACGCTCTGAGCAAGATGATGCATTATGGGAAAAGAAAAAAAATGGCACGCTTACACAAAGCGAAACTAACTCAGCGCAAACAAAAGTAACTCAAGCGCGTAAAATTGATGTAGACGATGCTAAGAAAGAGATACAGAAAGAATTAAATGAAATAAAAACAGAGCAAGGTACTAAGCTAGTTGAGTTACAACAACAGTTTAAAAGCTCAGTTAGTAATGTAGAAGATATTTTAGTTGAAAATAATAATCTTAAAAAACAGTTATCAGGAATATCAAAAGAGCTCGAAAACTTACGTTTGCAACTAGGACAAGACAGCGAAATTCAAAATCAGTTAAAAGAACTCATCGTTAAACAAAACGAGATTATTGCCCAACAAAAAAAACAAGAAGTAATACCAAAAGAGTCATTTGATTTTGGCTCATTATTTTCAAACCCCATAGTACTGGGCTTGTTAATGTTTATTCCTGGGTTACTGATTATTTTTGCAATTGTTATGTTTTTACGCAAACGAGCAAGCAATCAAGAAGAGCCGCAAAACGATGATGACTTTTTACCACAAACCCCAACTTATACTGGCGATGATGATTTAGGCCCAAGCTTAAATGACGATCCAATTGTACCTGACCCTTTAGATGATTTGAGTGTTCAATTAGATGATAGTCTCGAAAGTGATATGTTGCCTAATGATGATTTAGACGACGGCTTAGATGATTTTTCTGGCGACGAAAATTTACTTGATCAGGATGAGCTCGAAAGCTTACTAAGCGATGACATTGTTTTTGATGATGAAAATACCGATGACGATGATGAGCTCGATATTTTTATGCAGCAAGGGTTTGATCAACCTTCAGATGAAAACGCTGAAGATATAGATTTAGACTTATCTGATGACTCAATAAACAATGATGAAATTCTAACTAATGACGATTTAGATAGCTTGTTTGATGAAGACGATAGTCTACCTGAGTTTGATGCACCGCAAACAAGCGAAGCTTTAGAAGATGATAGCTTAGAGTCTCATGATGAAATGGCGGCTTTAAGTGAGGAGCTTGCAGATGATGATAATTTTGATATAGATGAATTATTAGATCAAACATCAACAGAATTAGATACCTCAGATAACACTTTAGATGAACTTGATTCAAGCGACGACTTTGATTTAGATGATATAGATAACTTAATTGATGAAGCGAATGAACCAAAAAGTGATGTGGTAGATGACTCAATTGATGCAGAGTTACTCGACGAAAATGAACTTCTAGAAGAAAACGACAACTTTGATTTAGACGACATAGATAGTTTAATTGATGAAGCAGCAGTTGATGCTGCAGATGACTCATTAGTTGAGGAAAGTGACGACTTTGATTTAGACGATATAGATAGCTTAATTGATGAAGCAGTAGTTGATACTGCAAATGATTCATTAGTTGAGGAAAGTGACGACTTTGATTTAGACGACATAGATAGCTTAATTGATGAGACTGCGGTTGATACTGCAAATGACTCTTTAGTTGAGGAAAGTGACGACTTTGATTTAGACGATATAGATAGCTTAATTGATGAGGCAGCAGTTGATACTGCAAATGATTCATTAGTTGAGGAAAGTGACGACTTTGATTTAGACGACATTGATAACCTAATTGATGAGGCAGCAGTTGATGCTGCAAATGATTCATTAGTTGAACAAAGTGATGGCTTTGATTTAGACGATATAGATAACCTAATTGATGATGAAGTAAAAAATTCAGATGTAAGAGATTCAGAAATTGATAATGCATTGGCAGACTCAGTTGAGGATTTAGCAGATGCTCAAGAAGAATTAAATGTTGATGATATTGAGTCGCTTGCTTCATCATTAAATGAAGAGCCCGTGCTTGACAATGAGCCTGAACTTGCAGAGGAACCTGAGTTTGAAGAAGAGCCCGAGCTTGACGATGAGCCTGAACTTGCAGAAGAACCTGAACTTATAGATGTAACGGTTGATGATTTTTCAGATACATCAGAGTCGCTTCTTGATCCTGAAGATGCGCTTGAAGAATATACAGATGATACTTTAAAGAGCGTTGATGAGCTTTTAAATGAGCTACAACAAGCGACGGATGATGACTATATAGAAACACCAGATTGGTCTTTAGATGAGCTTGACGACGATCTTGAAGAAATAGAAGTAGATCTTGGTGACGATCCGTTAGCGGGCGACGATGACTCAGATCTTACCAAAATTGAAGAGCAGCTTGATAGCGATCTTATAACGCCAAGTGAAGAGTTAGATGAATATCCTGAACTTGAATTAGACGATGATCATTCATTATTGGAGAATGAACCTTCGTTTGAGCCGCAAGAACCTAAAGAAAATGCACCGCGTGAAGAAAATGCAGTAGCACTTAGTCAAACAGAGAAAGATCTCGCAAATGCGCTTTCTGAAAATGCTAACTTAGATAGCTTAGAAGATGATTTTGATGATGAACTATTAAATGATAATGACTTCTCTGAATCAGAAGCTAAGGTTGAAGACGAGTCGTTTGATGATGATTTACTGCAAGAAATTAATGACGGAATTGATTCTGTTGAACCAGTTAGTATAGAAGAGGATACCAAGCCTCTTAACCTTGATGAAGTTCAAGAAACACTAGAAAGTGAGTTGCCATTTACCCCCGAAGAATTACAAGGTGATGATTTAGACGGTGAGGCGCAGGGAGTCGCTTCCAGCCAAGCTGAGCAGGACTTATCAAATGCGCTTTCTGAAAATAATGATTTAGATAATTTAGAAGACGATTTTGATGATGAAATTTTAATTGAAGACGATTTTTCTGACTTAGATGTTGAGTTTGACGAAGATACTTTAGAGCAAGCGCTAACTGATGAGTTATCAGACGAGCAGCAAGAGCAAACAAATGCAGAGCACGAAGCACAGTTAACAAACTCAGATGAAGCAGGTAGCACTGATATTAGCTCTGACGATGAACTTGATGAAGAGTTTATGTCAAATTTGACGCAAACTGATTTTGATTCATTACTTAGTGAGTTAGCGGAGCCTGAAGGATTAAGTGCTGAGGATAGCAGTGAATTTGATGTCGACTTTGACAGCTTGCTAAAAGAAGACTTAGAGGAAGATGACTCATTAACTACAAAAGAGCCACTTGTTGAAAGTAGTGATATTGAGCAACTTGATAATGATGAATTTGTAGACATAGATTCATTATTAGAAGAAAGTGAAGAGGCTGAACTTGAACACGAACCTTACACCGACGTTAATATGGATGTCGGTTTGAGTGAGTTTGATGCATTACTTGCTGGTGATAACCCAACCGATGTTGATGCTGAAAGTGGTGGCTATTCAGCTAAACTAGATTTAGCGCGTGCTTATATTGAAATTGATGATTTTGATTCTGCGCTCAAGGTCATTGAGGATGTCATCAACAAAGGCCCTGAAGAAGTTCAAGAAGAGGCACTTAGTTTAAAAGCGAAACTAAAATAACAAATTGTTTTAAAAAACCCTTAATTGGTCATTCTAATTAAGGGTTTTTTTATGGAAGTTAGTTTAATTATAACAAGGAAAAGCAACGCATTAATGAAGCGAATTTTATAGTATGTAATTGTTATAAAAGAATAATTCACATCGTGATTATTAAGTTATTTGATTCATTAAAATGATCATGTTTTTAATAAAAAGGGTATTACTGCACACCTCCTTTTATTGCGTCGAGAGATAGCATAAAATGCCGTGTTCATTAGCACAGTAGGTAAAGCAGTAATTATGCGAGTAGCACTTGGAGTTGAATACAACGGCGTACGCTATAGTGGGTGGCAACGTCAATCACATGTAAATAGCGTACAACAAGAAGTAGAAAAGGCATTGTCGCGTATTTGTAATCACCCAGTTGAAGTAGTATGTGCGGGGCGAACTGATGCGGGTGTGCACGGTACAGGTCAAATAATACATTTTGAAACTGAAGCTTCGCGTGACATGGTCGCATTTACAATGGGTATGAATACCTTATTGCCTAAAGATATTGCTATTCGCTTTGCACAACCAGTTGCTGTCGATTTTCATGCTCGTTTTAGTGCAACCGCTCGCCGATACCGCTATATTATTTATAACTCTCCTTTTCGAGGAGCAGTGTTAAGCGAAGGGGTTACGCATTTTCATCACCCATTAGATGAAGTTAAAATGCAGGAAGCCTGTCAGTATTTGATCGGGACACACGATTTTACATCTTTTCGAGCGATGCATTGTCAAGCGAATACACCGACTCGTACTATTCATCATTTATCGGTACAGCGCCAAGGGTGTTACGTTATTATTGATATTAAGGCGAATGCGTTCTTACATCACATGGTACGTAATATAACGGGGAGCTTGATGGATATTGGCATACATAAGCAACAGCCTATTTGGTTGAAAGAATTACTTGATTGTAAAGAGCGTGCTAAAGCAAGTGCTACAGCTAAAGCTGCAGGTTTATACTTGGTTGATGTCGATTATCCTGAAGAGTTTAATATTCCTAAAATGCCTTTAGGTCCATTGTTTTTACCTGACGCTGAAATTTAGTTATGGTTGTCGTTAGTGCTTTCTATGAACACTTTTAACTACTAAGACCAGTTTTTTATACCGCGTTAGTGTAATTCATGTTTTAATTGAAAAAATTTGTCTGCTAATTGCTATTGGCAGGCTCGCGACACAGAACAGCATTAAGAGAGTTGCAAATGAGTTGGCTAGAAAAAATCTTACCTAAAACGACAAAATCATCAGGTCGTAAAGAAATCCCAGAAGGTATTTGGGCTAAGTGCACATCGTGTGATTCAATTTTATATAAAGCTGAATTAGAAAAGTCATTAAACGTATGTCCTAAGTGTAACCATCATATGCGTGTTAGTGGCCGTAAGCGCCTGGAGCACTTTTTAGATGAAGGTGACCGTCAAGAGCTTGGCACACAACATGAGCCTAAAGACATTCTTAAGTTTAAAGATTCTAAAAAATACTCTGATCGTATCAGTGCAGCCCAAAAAGCAAGTGGTGAAAAAGATGCACTTGTAGCTATGAAAGGCCGATTAAAAGGTATTCCAGTTGCAGCAGTAGCATTTGAGTTCTCGTTTATGGGTGGTTCAATGGCTTCTGTTGTTGGCGCTCGCTTTGTTGATGCTGTTGATCAATGTTTAGAGCATAACATGCCGCTTATTTGTTTTTCTGCATCAGGCGGTGCACGCATGCAAGAAGCGCTTATGTCGCTTATGCAAATGGCTAAAACAAGTGCTGCACTTGCAAAAATGACTGAAAAAGGTCTTCCGTTTATTTCAGTCATGACTGACCCAACTATGGGTGGTGTATCTGCATCACTTGCTATGCTGGGCGATATTAACGTTGCGGAACCTAAAGCATTAATTGGTTTTGCGGGTCCTCGTGTTATTGAGCAAACTGTTCGCGAAACATTACCTGAAGGCTTTCAGCGTAGTGAATTTTTGCTTGAACACGGTGCAATTGACATGATTATTGACCGCCGTGAAATGCGCGATACCCTTGCACGCATTTTAGCTAAATTTATGAACTTGCCTTCTACGGAACAAGAGCATAGAGTAGCGTAAATTTCAGCTTTACTGATTACACGCTATGACAAAAAAAACTCCTAGCCAATCATCAAGCCTTGATGATTGGCTTTTTTATTTAGAAAGTGTTCACCCAGCTAACATTGCTATGGGCTTAGAACGAGTTGCTAATGTTGCTAACAATATTGGCCTGTTAAACACTCCAAGTAAAATTATTCTTATTGCCGGTACAAACGGTAAGGGCACCACAGCACGCTGCTTAGAGTCGCTATTGCTAGCGCAAGGTTTCAATGTGGGTACTTACGCATCTCCACATTTAATTCGTTATAACGAGCGTGTACGAGTTAATGGGGAAGAATTGGCAGACCAATTTCATATAGATGCTTTTCACCAGCTTGAGCAAGGCCGTAAAGACACTCCTCTGACTTATTTTGAATATGGTACTTTGGGTGCGTTGGCAATTTTTAAACGCTGTAACGTCGATTATGTATTACTCGAGGTTGGTTTAGGTGGGCGCTTTGACGCCACAAATATAGTCACTCCCTTTGCAAGCGTGATCACGACTATAGACTTAGACCATAAAGAGTACTTAGGTGATACCCGTGAGTTAGTGGCTTATGATAAAGCCGGTATTTTTCGTGAAAATACTCCCGCTATTATAGGGGATTTAAATATTCCTCACACAATGACTGATTACGGCAAAGAAATTAATGCCAATATGACGTTGTCGGGCAGTGACTTTATTTTTAAAGAAAATGCTGAGAGCTTTAATTGGCAATATAAAGAACATAATCTTGAAATAGATAAGCCAGCAATACCGTGTCAAAATGCAGCAACCGCATTAACCACGCTCAGTGTTTTAAACTTATTACCAAGTGAGCAAGTTATACGAAGTTGTTTAGCTAATTTAGTTGTCGAAGGGCGATTTCAACAGTTAAGTATTGAGCCTTTAGTCTTTACCGATGTAGCACACAACCCTGAGTCGGCGCGTTATTTAGCCAATAAGTTATCAAGCTATAAAGATAAAGGCTTTAAAATTCATGCATTAGCCGCTATGCTTGCTGATAAAGATAAAACGGGTGTACTTAAAGAAGTAAGTCACTTGGTCGATGAGTGGTCATTAGCGAGCTTAAGTGGCCCGCGAGGCGACACTGCAAGTAATTTACAAAATGCACTGCAGGAATTGTCTCATCATAAAACTATTAATAGCTATGATAGTGTGGCACAGGCACTGAATGTAATTTTACCAGAACAACAAAGTGATACTATGTTGATTATATTTGGTTCATTTTTTACAGTTGCTGGCGCTATTAATTACTTTAAAAAATAGAGAGGATGTCGGTGAACTCAAGTTTTATTAATCGCTTAGTCGGAACAAGTATAGTGGTGATTGCAGCAATTGTGTTTATCCCTAATATACTCGA
The DNA here is from genome assembly GCF_000498015.1 of Pseudoalteromonas sp. TAE79. Taxonomy (NCBI): domain Bacteria; kingdom Pseudomonadati; phylum Pseudomonadota; class Gammaproteobacteria; order Alteromonadales; family Pseudoalteromonadaceae; genus Pseudoalteromonas; species Pseudoalteromonas sp. TAE79. Next base: position 19,059 of record NZ_AUTL01000266.1, on the reverse strand, counting down.
TGGCGAAAAAGTGCATTATAAAGAAGGCTTTAAAGCGATCCCAGACCGCCCTGAGTTCAAAACAATCGATCTTCAAGAGTCAATTGATGAAAATATGGCTAATGCTGAGCCACTAAAGCAAGATGAAATTGAAGACATTCAAGCTGACGATGAAGCTTTTGAGCAGCAAAGCGCGAAGGATGAGAGTGATTACGCTGTGGAAGATAAAGTTGTTGAAGCAACTATAGAACCCAAAGCTACACCAATTACAAAAGCGCCTGTTCAAGCTAAGCCAGAGCCAATTGCACCACGTAAAAGTGATGAAAACCTAACGAGTATGGCCTATGTTATTCAATTAGGTAGTTTTTCACATGTTGCAAACGTTAAAGCATTACAGGCTAAATTAAAGGCTGAAGGGTTTAAAACGTTTACTAAACCGATTAAAACCCCAAATGGGACATTAACCAAAGTATTTGTTGGTCCTTCGCTTGATAAAAGTGAATTACAAAAGCAGATCCCCCAGCTCAAAGAGCTTACTAAATTAAATGGTAAAGTTACGCAGTACGAAGTAACAAAATAAATAAAGGCTTGTATAACAAGCCTTTATTTATTTATTTATATTTTTTTATCATTATCTTTATCTCACAATACCTAGACTAGAATGTTAATTTTTTGTATTAACTACAACCCAGTAATCTCCCGTTTAAACTTGCATACTAACGATGTTTGGGTATAGAATGCGCCCCAAATTAGCGACTAATTGGTTCTTATGATCTGGGTTGATTACGCCATTATTGGCATCATTGTATTGTCTACCATCATCGGTTTAATACGCGGCTTTGTAAAAGAAGCAATGTCATTAGCGGTATGGGCTGGCGCCTTTATCATCTCTAGCTTATTTTACCAATATTTAGCTTCCTTCCTAACAACCATTTCTGAACCCCTTTTAAGAAATGCGGCGGCCATAGCCATATTATTCTTTGCGACGCTACTGTTAGGCGGTTTACTAAACTACATTTTAGGTGAACTTGTACATCGTACTGGTTTATCGGGTACCGACCGTGTCTTTGGCATAGTGTTTGGTGCTCTACGAGGCGTGTTGGTCGTGAGCGCGTTACTCTTCTTTCTTGATGCTTTTACTGGTGCACCCAATACGCACTGGTGGGGCAATTCTATTTTGATTCCAGAATTTGGCTTTGTTGTTGAATGGTTCTTTTCGTACCTAGAAAACAACTCGAGCTTTTTAAATTCAGTAAACCGTTAATCGGCGAGGATAAATTACATGTGTGGTATCGTTGGAATAGTCGGAACATCCCCTGTCAATCAGGCGATTTATGATGGCTTAACTGTTTTGCAGCACCGTGGTCAAGATGCCGCGGGTATCATTACCATTGAGAATAATACGTTCAGCTTACGCAAAGCAAATGGCTTAGTGAAAGATGCCTTTCACACTCGTCATATGAAACGACTACAAGGTACGATAGGTCTTGGCCATGTGCGCTATCCTACAGCAGGGTCTTCAAGCTCATCTGAAGCACAGCCTTTTTATGTTAACTCACCGTTTGGTATAGCGCTTGCCCATAATGGTAACCTTACTAATGCAGAAGCTTTAAAAGAGCAGTTATTCTCAGAAGCACGTCGTCATGTAAATACAACATCTGATTCAGAAATCTTACTCAACATCATGGCACATGAACTAAGTAAATCTGATAAGTTGCATTTAGACCCTGAAGATATATTTACTGCGGTAACCGAGGTAAATAATAAAGTAAGCGGTGGTTATGCAACAATTGCTATGATTATTGGTCACGGTATTGTTGCTTTTCGCGACCCTAATGGTATCCGTCCACTTGTATTTGGTAAACGTGAGACTGCAAAAGGGACTGAGTACATGTTCGCCTCTGAAAGCGTTGCGTTAAAACCGGACGGCTTTGAGTTTGTACGTGATGTTGCCCCTGGTGAAGCTATATATGTTACAGAAGAAGGGGAATTTCATTCACTTAGTTGTGCAGATAAAGCATCTTACTCGCCGTGTATTTTTGAATTTGTTTATTTTGCTCGACCTGATTCAACAATAGACCGGATGTCTGTGTACGCAACACGCGTAAACATGGGCACAAAACTAGGTGAAAAAATTGCACGTGAATGGGCTGATAAAGACATTGATGTAGTTATCCCAATCCCAGAAACTTCATGCGATGTAGCACTGGAAATTGCACGTGTACTTGATTTACCGTATCGTCAAGGTTTTGTTAAAAACCGTTATATTGGTCGTACATTTATCATGCCTGGCCAAGAGATGCGTAAAAAATCAGTGCGTCAAAAGCTAAACGCAATTGATCGCGAGTTTAAAGGTAAAAACGTATTATTGGTTGATGACTCAATTGTTCGTGGTACAACATCAGCACAAATTGTTGAAATGGCTCGAGAGTCTGGTGCTAAAAATGTTTACTTTGCATCCGCAGCGCCTGAAATACGCTTCCCTAATGTGTACGGTATTGATATGCCTTCAGCAGCTGAGCTTATTGCTCACGGCCGTGAAGTTGAAGATATTAATGCAAGTATTGGTTCTGACGGTTTAATCTTTCAATCGTTAAAAGATTTAATAGCTGCGGTTAGCCAAGAAAATCCTGAAATTACTAAGTTCGAAACCTCAGTATTTGATGGGCAATATATTACAGGCGACATTGATCAAAACTATTTAAACCGTATTGATGAGCTACGTAACGATTCAGCAAAAAGCACCCGCGAAAGTGCGATGTCTTCAAGTTTAGAGATTCACAACCAAGACGAAAACGAAGCTGATTAATGGTTATTGATAAAAACTATTAAATATAAAAAAAGGAGCTAATTAGCTCCTTTTTTGCGAAGGAAAGAAAGGGAACATTTCTATCAAACACGACTCTTTATTAGCTAAACTTTATTAAGTAAACATTGGACTAACAATCCCATTTGTCCAAAGCATAGCTGTTACAGCTAAAATAATAACTAGTAATATTAATCCACACGTTACAACCGAGCTGGCATAAATAAAGCCACGCTCTTCTGGAATATGCATAAGTATTGGTACGCCGGTATAAAGTAAGTAGACCGAGTAAGCTAGTGCAATAATTCCAATACACACTACAAACCAAAGTACAGGCCAAAAGGCGGCAAGCGCCGACATAAACACAGGTGTTGCAGTATAAGCTGCAAGTTCAAGTGTTTGTGTAAATGTAGGCTTAGAGCCAAATGTAACGGCCATCCAATGAGCCAAATACGCCAATGCAAAAACGCCCGCTATTAAAGCAAAATACATTGCACCTGCAATTAATTGCGCACTATCGTGCGTTAAAAATACGGGATCGCCTGCGCCTATACTCCATCCTAAATAAACAGATGAGTAATAACCCATTATTGAAGGAAACAAAGCAATCAGTAAAATATGCGACAAACTATAGGTTAAACTTTCATGGCGATTATCTATTGTTTGCCATTCTTCAAGTGGGTGAGCATAAATGCCCCAGAGGTGATTTAATATCATAGTGCTTACTCCATAAAAGGAACGTATTACTGTTTTGGTTGGTTTATTTTTATACAGTCTATGTACAGTTATGGTTCACTTATTTTGCAAAGTCAAGTTAACTCAATATTAACATTTTTGCACAGGTTAGGGCTTTGATTTATCCCAAACAAAATTTCGTGTTAAAATAATGGCATATCAAATTTATTTAGTAATGAGCAGTCAACGTGCCACATAGCCAACTTTTAGAGCCGATCAATAACTTTTTAGTGTGTACAACCCCGCAGCAGTGGGTGGAGCAGGCAATTAAAAAAGAGAACTTATCAGTCATCTTAATCGATCACTTAATTTGTGAGTTAAAAGCGGCTCAAAGTGCGATGTTTTTAATACGTAAATACGCTGTTGATAAAGAGGGTAGTGATGCCTTACTCGAGTGGCTAAAGCCATTTGAAACGCTTATTTATAAGCGTGAAGGAAATTGGCGTGATCTCGCGGCTAAAAATAAGCTAACTAAATCAATAATTCCTAAATCTAATTCGCCATATGGACAAGATTTAATTGATAAAATGGTATTGTTGATAAAAGAAGAGTTGCATCATTTTTACCAAGTGCTCGAAATTATGGACGAGTACGGTGTAGAGTACCAAAGCATTACACCATGTCGTTATGCAAAAGGCATGCTTCGTCATGTTAAAACGTTTGAGCCAAACGCCCTTGTTGATAAATTAATTGTAGGCGCTTACATTGAAGCGCGTTCGTGTGAGCGTTTCGCAAAGCTTGCGCCGCATGTTGACAAACGTTTAGGTGATTTTTATATTTCGCTGCTGCGCTCTGAAGCCCGTCATTACCAAGATTATCTAACTTTAGCTCAAGAAATTGCTGATTTTGATATTACCGAACGAGTTAAAGAATTTGGCGAGATTGAAGCCGAATTAATTTCATCACAGGATGAAGATTTTAAGTTTCATAGTGGCCTGCCAATAGCATAAAGCTAATTTTCTTTTAAAAAATTAATGTATTCAGCTGTTTTTTGATTGCTGAAATTGTGTTTTTTCATGATTTCAGCAATGCTTCCGTTTTCAATTATTATATCAATCCCTCTATTAAATTTTTGTAAGTACTCTTTTGCTCTGTAATTTGATTTAGAGACAACTAAATATAGTTTATGAGAAGCAAGATCTGGCAATAAGTACTCAATTTTATTCTTATCTAAATCAACTTCGTTATTGTGCTCAAGCCAATACTTCCCTACTTCTTTAGTGCCTGCGACCAAATCAATACGACCTTGTTGTAGCAAGTATAAACTTGTAGGAAGGCTTTTAGTGGATGTTATTGCCAGCTCAGTATTTCTAGTAAACTCTTGGCTTACAAAGGCATTATCTTCTGTACCAATACTATAAGGTGTTAATGATTGGACTGTACCATCGAAATTAATAGCACTCTCTTTGCGTTTAAAAATTCCTGAATGAGCAACTGCAAGTGGGCGAGAGTAGTAAAAAACTTCATTTCTTTTTAATGAATAAAAAGCGCCTAAAATAGCTGTTTTTCTCTTTTTTTCTAATAGCTTTAGGGCGCGGTCCCATGTCGTAAACTCGGCTTCGCTATTAATGCCTTGAGTTTTAAGGGCTGATTGAGTGATTTCATATAACCAACCGTTATCAGGAAGGTTTTCGCTAAAATAGGGAGGGTAGTTTTCAGTAACAATTTGCCATGTTTGCTCGCTAAATACTTTGGTAGGAATGGCAATTACTACGATGAAAATTAACAGCTTAATCATTAAACCTCTCACTATTATTCAAATATATAGTTAAATAATAGTCAGGATTTTAAATTATGCGAAAGGCGTGCTAATTAATTCTTGTGATTGAGGGGTAACGACTAGATAAGAGCCTTGGGTATACCAGTCACCTAGCACTGTACGAGTAAGCGTTTGTTCATTAACTTTATAGGTATGAACATTAGGGCGGTGAGTATGACCATGAATCATATTAGTAACGTTATGTTTGGCAAAGGTAGCAAGCACGGCTTCATCTACAACGTCTAAAATTTCGATAGGTTTATCAGCTTGGCTCAACTTACTTTTTTCACGGGCATTACGCGCTATTTTTTTACGATACCAAAGTGGCATTGCAAGCATTAATTTTGGCCACCACCAACCACGGCTTTTTTTACGAAATTTTTGATACTCAGTATCTTGAGTACACATTTCGTCGCCATGTAAAATAACGGTAGGCGTACCATATAAATCAATGACTGTTTGTTCATCGAGTAAAGTCATTGCGGCCATGTCTGCATATTGCTTGCGCATGATGAAATCACGGTTGCCATGTATAAAATAAACAGGTGTCCCACCATCATTAACGGCGCTTAAATGCTTTGCTACATCGGCACTCAGCGCTGTAATGTAGTCATCTCCAACCCATACTTCAAAAAAATCACCCAAAATATAAAGTGCATCTACATCTTTATTTAGTATATGCGTATTTAAAAAGTCAAAAAATGCAGCGCTAATGTCGGGGCGGTTTTCGCTTAGGTGTAAATCTGCAATAAAGTAAGTTTGGCGAGTCATAGGTCAGTCTTTTCGATATAAATAAAGCGGGCGTATACACATTGGTAAATGCCCGCTGATACTCCACATTACGTGGGTAAACTTACTATTAGCTAACAGTAACGCTTTCGATGATCACATCTTCAAGAGGCACGTCTTGGTGAAAACCAGTACTACCTGTTGCTACGCCTTTTATTTTATTTACTACGTCCATGCCTTCTACTACTTCAGCAAAAACACAGTAACCCCAGCCTTGCGATGTTTCGCTACTGTGGTTTAAAAAGTCGTTGTTATTCACGTTAATGAAAAACTGCGCTGTAGCTGAATGAGGATCAGGTGTACGTGCCATTGCTAAAGTACCTATCTTGTTAGATAGGCCATTATTAGCTTCATTTTTAATTGGGTCGTTAACTTCTTTTTGTTCCATACCTGGTACAAAACCACCGCCTTGAACCATAAAACCATCGATTACACGATGAAAGATAGTGCCGTTGAAAAAATCAGCATTTGCATACTCTAAAAAGTTTTTAACAGTGTTTGGAGCTTCTTGCTCAAACATTTTAATGGTGATGTCACCAAAATTGGTGTGTAGAACAACCATGTGTTTTCCTATATCTGGTTTAAATATTGGCGCTATTTTATCGTAGTTGGCTAAGATTAACAAAGTAGATGTTTGGTTTGTTATAAAGCGCTAGAGCAGGGGCTTTTCAAGTGGTAACATAACTGTTCAAGTAAATAGTCAAGGACTCAAAGTAAATGGTAAATATATACAACACACTCACGCGACAAAAAGAGCAATTTAAACCTATGGTCGAAGGCAAAATCGACATGTATGTGTGTGGTATCACCATTTATGATTACTGCCATATTGGACACGCTCGTACTTTTGTTGGTTTTGACGTTATTGTGCGCTACTTACGTCATATTGGTTACGATTTAAAATATGTACGTAACATTACAGATATCGACGATAAAATAATTAAACGTGCAAATGAAAATGGTGAGTCAATAAACGACTTAACTGTGCGCATGACTAAAGCGATGCATGAAGATTTTGATAGCCTAAATATGCTACGCCCAGATGTTGAACCAACAGTTACAAGCCATATGGATGAAATTATCGTTATGGTTAAGCGCTTGATTGAAAAAGGCCATGCCTATGTTGCAGCTGATGGCGATGTTTTGTTTGATGTATCAACGTTTGAGCAATATGGTGCGCTTTCTCAGCAAGATTTAACTATGTTGCAATCGGGCTCTCGCGTAGAAGTGGCTCAAGATAAAGACGATCCGCTTGATTTTGTGTTATGGAAAAAAGCCAAAGCAGGTGAGCCATCATGGTCATCACCGTGGGGTGAAGGGCGTCCTGGTTGGCATATTGAATGTTCGGCAATGAGCTCAAAACACTTAGGTGAGCATTTTGATATTCACGGTGGGGGGTCTGATTTACAGTTTCCACATCATGAAAACGAAATTGCCCAGTCGTGCTGTGCAAACAACGGCAAGTATGTAAATACATGGATACATACTGGCATGGTGCAAGTAAATAAAGAAAAAATGTCTAAGTCGTTAGATAACTTTTTTACTGTGCGTGAAGTTTTAAAAGCATACGATGCCGAATCTGTTCGTTACTTTTTAATTTCAGGGCATTACCGCAGCCAATTAAATTACTCACAAGAAAATTTAGACCAAGCGCGTTCATCACTTGAACGCATTTATACAGCGCTTCGTGATGTCGTACCGGTAGAGTGCGACTTAGAAGGCAATGAGTTTGTTGCTAAGTTTAGAAAAGCAATGAATGACGACTTTAATACACCAGAAGCACTACCTGTGTTGTTCGAACTTGCTAAAGAATTAAACCGCGTAAAAGAAAGTGACGCAGGTCAAGCTGGCAAGTTAGCGTTTATACTGCGTAGCCTCGGTGAAGTGTTAGGTGTTGCTCAACAAGCACCGGAAGCTTTTTTACAAGGTGGGCAAGATGACGACGAAGTTGCGACAATTGAAGCATTAATTGTAAAACGGAACGAAGCACGTGCTAGTAAGGACTGGGCTGCTGCTGATGAAGCACGTGATGCGCTTAATGCGTTAGGTGTAATACTTGAAGATTCAGCTGGTAAAACAACGTGGCGTAAAGCGTAAGCGTTTAAAGTAATTCAGGTCAAACTAAAAAAGGGTTGCCAAATGGCAACCCTTTTTTGATTTTTTAACAGCTTAGCTGTGATACTTTTCACACGCTTCAAGTGTGTTTTCAATTAAGCTTGCGACAGTCATCGGGCCAACGCCACCTGGTACAGGTGTAATAAAATGCGCTTTTTGTTCGGCCACACTGTATTGAACATCACCGACTAATTTACCCGTATCTAAGCGGTTAATGCCCACATCGATAACAATAGCGCCTTCTTTTATCCAATCTCCCGGTATAAATTCAGGTTTACCGACAGCCACAACTAATAAGTCAGCGCGGCGAACATGTGTTTCTAAGTCTTGAGTAAATTTATGGCACACAGTGGTAGTACAACCTGCTAATAAAAGCTCTAACGACATTGGACGACCAACAATATTTGACGCGCCAACGACAACTGCATGCATCCCTTTATAACGTACACCCGTTGAATCAAGTAATGTAATAATACCTTTAGGGGTACATGGGCGAAGGGCAGGCATACGCTGTGCTAATCGACCAATGTTATATGGATGAAATCCATCAACATCTTTATGTGGGGTAATACGTTCTAAAATCTTTTCAGCATCAAGACCTTTTGGCAGTGGTAACTGCACTAAAATTCCATCAACTTCGGCATCATTATTTAGCTCGTCAATTAAATCTAAAAGAGTTTGCTCTTGTGTGTCTGCTGGTAAATCAAATGATTTAGAGATAAAACCGACTTCTTCACAGGCTTTACGTTTTGAACCAACATAAACTTGGCTTGCTGGATCAAGTCCTACAAGTACTACTGCAAGTCCTGGTGCACGTAAACCATTTGCTACACGTTCACTTACGCGTTCTGCTACAGCGCTACGTACTTGTTTTGCGATTGCCTTACCATCAATGATGTTTGCCGTCATGGGTGACCTTTAATTGGGGTTAATTAACTAGATACCGATACTCTAAAAACGAGTGCATAATAAAATAGGGGTAAAAATGCTAATAAAGAAAACATACTCTTTATATAACTCGTTTTATAATGTGCCTACTATTTTCGCAGAAAAGCATAGCAGCGCCAAGTTGCTTTTAATGTATATAACATTTGAGTTGTTAAATAGTTTAAATTTCAGCCTACTATTGTAATATTTAACCATTGTGCACTAAAAATGAGCACTTGATTGGTTTTATTAAAAAAACGTTTGACCTAACCCCGTCAAATCACTATTATGCACCCCGTTGTCAACGAGGTCACTCGCTAACAATAATAAGTTTCGGCGATTAGCGCAGTTTGGTAGCGCACTTGGTTTGGGTCCAAGGGGTCGCAGGTTCAAATCCTGCATCGCCGACCATTTTTATAATTTATTATAATCGAATAGCTTATTGGTAAACTATGAAGTTTTCGATGCGCCCATAGCTCAGCTGGATAGAGCAACGCCCTTCTAAGGCGTGGGTCGAAGGTTCGAATCCTTCTGGGTGCACCATTTGAAAACATGTAAATATAGCGGTGATTGTAGCTCAGTTGGTAGAGCCCCGGATTGTGATTCCGGTTGTCGTGGGTTCGAGCCCCATCAGTCACCCCATTTACAACGAATATCGGCGATTAGCGCAGTTTGGTAGCGCACTTGGTTTGGGTCCAAGGGGTCGCAGGTTCAAATCCTGCATCGCCGACCATTTTCTTAAAATGGTCTTAAACTCTCAGTTTAAGTGTTCAGTATGAAAAAAGAAGTTAACTCTTCAATGTCGGCGATTAGCGCAGTTTGGTAGCGCACTTGGTTTGGGTCCAAGGGGTCGCAGGTTCAAATCCTGCATCGCCGACCATTTTCTTATCTAATAAGAATAATAAATAAATTCCTCTAAGTTATAAATCTAAATCTGTTAGCCTATAATTCTATTAAATAATTTCTACTTTAATCCATTCAATGCCTAGTTAGCCTGTTTTTTATTCAGTTAGTCTCTATAGTCCCTTATCTAGTCCAAATAATTGCCCCCTATACTCGACTATCATAAATATTAGGTTATAATGCCGCGTCTATTGTTTAACATAGTGCCCGAAGGGCAAAGCAGCAATGGTATCTCATGGTAGCGACGGATGCTTTTAAGTGTGAAAAACCGCTTAAACTTTATCAAGACTCATGCAGATCACTTTGTTTGTAAAGGAAGGCGAACAGTCGCCAAAATTGAATATTGAGGTAAATCATGCAAGTTTCTGTTGAGACGACCCAAGGCCTTGAGCGCCGTATAACTATCACCGTTCCTTCAGAGAACGTTGAGACCGAAGTAAAAAAACGCCTACAACAACTGTCAAAAACACAGCGTATAGATGGTTTCCGTGCTGGTAAAGTTCCAGTATCTGTAATTAACAAGCGTTTTGGCCCTGCAGTTCGTCAAGAAGTTGCTGGCGAAGTAATGCAACGTAATTACATTGAAGCAATCGTTTCTGAAAAAATCAATCCAGCTGGCGCGCCTACATTCGCACCTAAATCACTTGAAGCAGGTAAAGATTTAGAATTCTCAGCAACGTTTGAAGTTTACCCTGAAGTTGAAGTTCAAGGTTTAGATAAAATTACTGTTGAGAAACCAGCGGTAACAGTGACTGACGAAGATTTAGCTAACATGCTAGAAACACTTCGTAAGCAACACGCAGCGTGGGCTGATGTTGATGCAGCTGCTGGCGAAAACGACCGTGTAACAGTTGATTTCGTAGGTACTATCGACGGTGAAGTATTTGAAGGCGGCAAAGCTGAAGACTTCCCATTAGAACTTGGCCAAGGTCGTATGATCCCAGGTTTTGAAGATAACATCGTAGGTAAAAAAGCAGGCGAAGAAGTAGTTGCTGATGTAACTTTCCCTGATGATTACCACGCTGAAAACTTAAAAGGTAAAGCGGCTCAATTCACTATCACAGTGAAAAAAGTTGAAGCGCAAGAATTACCAGAATTAAGCGAAGAGTTTGCAACTAAATTCGGTGTTACCGAAGGCGGCGTAGACGCGCTTAAAGAAGAAGTTAAAAAGAACATGACACGTGAGCTAGACCAAGCGGTTAAAGCAAGCGTTAAAGACCAAGCAATCAAAGGTCTTTTAGCTAACAACGAAATCGAAGTGCCTAAAGCACTTGTTGATCAAGAAGTTGATGCTCTACGTCAGCAAGCAGCTCAACGTTTTGGCGGCGACGCTCAAAACATGCCAGAGCTTCCAGCTGAATTGTTCCACGAGCAAGCTGTAACACGTGTTAAAACTGGCCTTTTATTAGGTGAAGTGATTAAAGCTAACGACATCAAAGTTGATGACGCTAAAGTTGAAGCATTAATCGCAACGGTAGCTTCTGCATACGAAGATCCAACTGAAGTAGTAGAATACTACAAAGGTAATGATCAACTTATGCAGCAAATGCGTAATGTAGCAATGGAAGAGCAAGCTGTTGAAGCTATTTTAGCTAAAGCAGTTGTTACTGATGTTGAAAAAGCATTTGATGACATCATGAATCCACAGCAAGGTGCTTAATAAGTCATTGACTTAAGCTCTCGCTAACGATTAAATGGCTCGTGCTACTCTGTTTATACAGCGTGCCCGGGCCATTTTAGTTTTTGGCTCTAAATTTGCGAAAAACGATAACTATGCTTCCTTATAATAAGGATAAGTATAAGCGCATAAGGAATTAAATAAGTATGAATACTGGTATTACAGATCCCCTAAATGCATTGGTCCCAATGGTTGTTGAACAAACACCAAAAGGCGAGCGCTCGTATGATATTTATTCGAGATTATTAAAAGAGCGTATTATCTTTTTAACAGGTCAAGTTGAAGACAACATGGCAAATCTGATCTTAGCGCAAATGCTATTTTTAGAATCAGAGAACCCTGATAAAGATATCTTTTTATATATCAACTCACCAGGTGGTTCAGTAACTGCGGGTATGGCTATTTACGACACAATGAACTTCATCAAACCAGATGTAAGTACAATATGTGTAGGTCAAGCTGCAAGCATGGGTGCTTTTTTGCTTACTGCTGGTGCTAAAGGTAAGCGTTTTTGCCTACCAAACTCACGTGTGATGATTCACCAACCATTAGGTGGTTTCCAAGGTCAAGCATCTGACTTTGAAATACACGCTAAAGAAATTCTGTCTATTAAAGATAAGCTTAACCGCTTAATGGCTGAGCATACAGGCCAACCATTGGATATTATCTCTAAAGACACAGATCGTGATAACTTCATGAGTGCTTCGCAAGCTGTAGATTACGGTTTGGTAGACTCTGTGTTTACAAATCGCGACAAAAAGTAAGCGCTTGGTAAGCAGGACTACCTGTTTGCCACTTTGAGTTACTATGCGAAAACCAATAAATTTTGGTATAGTTAAAGCGTATTGAAATAGCCGCCAATAGTTTTGGTGGCCAACGTAATAAAATGAGGTAGCTGAATGTCTGACACTCCTACAGACGGCGACAAAAGTAATAAATTGTTATACTGCTCTTTTTGTGGCAAAAGCCAACATGAAGTGCGTAAATTAATTGCAGGCCCTTCAGTATACGTTTGTGATGAATGTGTAGAGTTGTGTAACGATATTATCAGGGAAGAGATCAAAGACATTGCTCCTAAGCATGATACGTCTGACAAACTACCTGTACCAAAAGAAATTCGTAAACACTTAGACGATTATGTTATTGGTCAAGATCATGCTAAAAAAGTATTGTCTGTTGCCGTTTATAACCATTATAAACGCCTACGTAACCAATCGACTAAGCAAGACATTGAATTAAGTAAAAGTAATATTTTGCTTATCGGCCCAACAGGTAGTGGTAAAACATTACTTGCAGAAACATTAGCGCGCCTACTTGACGTGCCGTTTACTATGGCCGATGCCACTACATTAACCGAAGCAGGTTATGTAGGTGAAGATGTTGAAAACATCATTCAAAAGCTTTTACAAAAGTGCGATTACGATGTTGAAAAAGCACAGCGCGGTATTGTCTACATCGATGAAATTGACAAGATTTCTCGTAAATCAGATAATCCTTCCATTACGCGTGATGTATCAGGCGAGGGCGTTCAACAGGCGCTACTTAAACTGATTGAAGGCACCGTTGCTTCTGTTCCACCGCAAGGTGGTCGTAAACATCCACAGCAAGAGTTTTTACAAGTAGATACATCTAAAATCTTGTTTATTTGTGGTGGTGCATTTTCAGGCCTAGATAAAGTAATTGAGCAACGTAGCCATAAAAACACCGGTATCGGTTTTGGCGTTAGCGTGAAAGAGTCTGCGGCGAGTCGTTCTTTAAGTGAAACATTTAAAGATGTAGAGCCAGAAGATTTAGTCAAATATGGCTTAATTCCTGAGTTCATAGGCCGTTTGCCGGTAGTGGCTACGTTAACAGAACTTGATGAAGCAGCTCTTGTACAAATATTGAGTGAACCTAAAAACGCGATTACTAAACAGTTTTCAGTATTGTTTGGTATGGAAGACGTTGAACTTGAGTTTCGCGATGATGCCTTAGCTGCAATTGCCCACAAAGCAATGGAGCGTAAAACAGGCGCACGTGGTCTTCGTTCAATTGTTGAAGGTGTACTACTTGATACTATGTACGAACTTCCTTCAATGGATGATGTAAGCAAAGTGGTTATTGATGAAACCGTTATTAAAGGTGAGTCAGATCCAATCTTGATTTATGAAAATAATAAACAAGATAAAGCTGCATCAGAATAGTTTTTAAGCTATTTGAATGGAAAAAGGAGCCTTAGGCTCCTTTTTTTATAATTAATTTAATCGAGTTAGGGAAAATTGTTGAACTTTAATTAGGTTATCCCCATATACTTGAGTAATCTTTAAAATAAATGAAGTGCGAAGAGAAACTATAATGACGCTTGAGAGAACCGACCGAGTCGAAATCCCAGTCCTTGCACTGCGCGATGTTGTGGTATACCCGCACATGGTGATCCCGCTTTTTGTTGGCCGTGAAAAATCAATAAAATGCCTAGAAGCGGCAATGGACAAAGACAAACAAATTTTCTTGGTTGCACAAAAAGATGCAACTGTAGATGAACCAGAGCAAGATGATATTTATCGTATCGGTACTATTGCCACTGTACTTCAGTTATTAAAATTACCAGACGGTACAGTTAAAGTTTTAGTCGAAGGTACACAGCGCGCACAAATTGAAGAATTTGTAGATAACGATGACTTTTTTGTCGCTAATGCTCAATTTATTGAATCTGATTCTGTAGATGAACAAGAGCAAGATATTTTTATCCGAAGCGCAATTAGCCAGTTTGAAGGCTATGTAAAGCTAAATAAAAAAATTCCACCTGAAGTACTAACTTCGGTTTCAGGTATTGATGAGCCAGCACGCCTTGCCGACACAATGGCAGCGCATATGCCGCTTAAAGTACCTGAAAAACAAAAAGTGCTCGAAATTTCAAGTGTCACAGAACGTCTTGAATATTTAATGGCACTAATGGAAGGCGAAATAGACTTATTGCAAGTTGAGAAGAAAATTCGTACCCGCGTTAAAAAGCAGATGGAAAAATCTCAGCGCGAGTATTACCTCAATGAGCAAATGAAAGCCATTCAAAAAGAACTTGGTGAGCTTGATGATGTGCCTGATGAATTTGAAGCGCTTAAAAAGCGTATTGAAGATTCTGGCATGCCTGATGAAGCTAAAGAAAAGGCAACTACAGAGCTCAATAAGCTTAAAATGATGTCGCCAATGTCTGCAGAAGCGACTGTAGTGCGTTCATACATAGATACATTAATTAATGTGCCATGGAAAAAACGCTCTAAAGTGAAAAAAGACTTAGCAGGCGCACAAAAAATTCTTGATAGCGATCACCACGGCTTAGATAAAGTAAAAGAACGCATTATTGAGTACCTCGCAGTACAACAGCGTACTAATAAGCTCAAAGGGCCAATTTTATGTTTAGTTGGACCACCAGGTGTTGGTAAAACATCACTTGGGCAATCTATTGCACGTTCGACTGGTCGTAAGTATGTTCGTATGGCGCTTGGCGGCGTTCGCGATGAAGCTGAGATTCGCGGTCATCGTCGTACATACATAGGTTCAATGCCAGGTAAGCTAATTCAAAACATGACAAAAGTGGGCGTTAAAAACCCATTATTCTTATTAGATGAAATCGATAAAATGTCATCAGATATGCGCGGCGACCCAGCATCAGCATTGTTAGAGGTGCTTGATCCGGAGCAAAACAGTCATTTTGCCGATCACTATCTTGAAGTCGATTACGATTTATCTGACGTTATGTTTGTAGCAACATCAAACAGCTTTAACATTCCTGGCCCATTATTGGACCGTATGGAAGTTATTCGCTTGTCGGGTTACACCGAAGATGAAAAGCTAAACATTGCAAAAGAGCACTTAATTACTAAACAAGTTAAACGTAACGGCTTAAAAGAGTCTGAAATAGTTATCGAAGACAGCGCAATTATTGGCATTATTCGTTATTACACACGTGAAGCGGGTGTACGTAACCTAGAGCGCGAAATTTCGAAACTATGCCGTAAAGCAGTTAAAAATATCTTACTTGAAAAAGACACTAAAATAGTGACCATCAATCAAGATAACCTAGAAGACTTTTTAGGTGTGCAGCGCTTTGACTATGGCAAAGCTGAAGATGGCGACCGTATTGGTCAAGTTACAGGCTTAGCATGGACAGAAGTTGGCGGTGATTTGCTAACAATTGAATGTGCGGCAGTGCCAGGTAAAGGCAAGTTAAGTTACACCGGTTCTCTTGGCGATGTAATGCAAGAGTCGATTCAAGCGGCAATGACGGTTGTGCGTAATCGAGCAGATACTTTCCGTATTAACAGCGACTTTTACGAAAAACGTGATATTCACGTACACGTACCTGAAGGCGCAACACCAAAAGATGGTCCTAGTGCGGGCGCAGCAATGGTAACGGGTCTTGTATCTAGCTTAACGGGTAATCCTGTACGAGCAGATGTTGCTATGACTGGTGAAATTACGCTACGCGGTGAAGTGCTTCCGATTGGTGGCTTAAAAGAGAAGTTATTAGCGGCGCATCGTGGTGGAATTAAAACAGTGATCATTCCAAAAATTAACGAACGTGACTTAAAAGAGATACCAGACAACGTGCTGGCAGGTCTTGATATTCACCCAGTTACTTGGATTGACGAGGTGTTAAAGCTTGCTTTAGTGTATCCTGTTGAGAGTTTTTCGGTCGAAACACCTAAAAACCAAGAAAAAACATAAAAAAAGTGCTTTTTAGGGCTTTTCAAATCTAAACGGTATGATAAGTTAAGCACTGGTTTTCAAGCCTAGCCCTTACGGGGCCTAGGCTTAAGAAAAATATAATCATGTGGGCATTAAAAGTTTGCTCTAAAATTTTCAAAAAAGTGATGTTAGTTTAAAAAACCATCGCTCTTGATAATAACAATGAAAGAGGATGATATTGTGAATAAATCTCAATTAATCGATCAAATCGCAGCTGATGCTGACATTTCTAAAGCGGCTGCAGGTCGTGCACTAGATTCATTCATCGAATCTGTATCTGGCGCGCTAAAAGATGGCGACTCAGTTGCACTTGTAGGTTTTGGTACTTTCTCAGTACGTGAACGTGCTGCACGTTCAGGCCGTAACCCGCAAACTGGTGAAACTATCCAAATTGCTGCTGCAACTATTCCAGCTTTCAAAGCCGGTAAAGCGCTTAAAGACGCAGTAAACTAATCACTGTTTTAAACACATTAGTTATGGCGAGTGTAAAGTTACTGATTCACCACAACAGATGAGTTAAGTAACTTTTCCGCCAGTTACTTCAAGTGAAAAAGCGTATCTGGTAAGATACGCTTTTTTTACATGTGACAAGGTAAAATACCTTGATCAAAAAGAGATAAACAAATGCTTGAGAAAATCAGAGAAGGTTCGCAAGGACCTGTAGCCAAAATAATTTTAGGCGCGGTGATTTTATCTTTTGCCTTAGCAGGGATCGGTAGTTACTTAGGTCAAACCACAGAACAACCCGTTGCTGAAGTAAATGGAATTAAAATTAGTCAAACCGATTTTAACCGTGCTTACCAAAATGAACGTAGCCGTTTAGAGCAACAATTTGGTGAATACTTTACACAAATTGCAGCTGATCCAAATTACATGGCACAAATTCGTCAAGGTGTAGTTGACCGCTTAGTACAACAAGAATTGCAATCACAGCTAGCGGCTGATTTAGGCCTTCGCGTAAGCGACGAAAGTGTACGTAAAACAATTTTAGAATTACCGTACTTTCAAATTGGTGAAAAATTTAATAACGACCGTTACCTACAAGTAATTCGTCAAATGAATTTTCAACCAGATGCTTTTCGTGAATATTTACGTAAAGATATGACACGCAGCCAGGTAGTATCTGCTGTTGCAGGTACAGACTTTGCTCTAGAGAGCGAGCTGAAAAGCGCAATTGCTCTTCAGCAGCAAACTCGTAGTATTGATTATGTAGTTGTAAACAAAGAGGCACTTGCCGCGAATGTTGAAGTATCAGATCAAGAAGTATCTGATTACTACGACTTAAACGCATCTCAATTTTTATCTCCAGAGCTTATCTCAGTAAGTTACATTGAGCTTAAAGCAGCAGATATCAATGTTGAATCGGTAACCGAGGATGACGTTAAAGCGTATTATGAGCAAAACAAAGCACAATACGTTGAGCCAGAAAAGCGTCGCGTATCACATATCTTAATTGATAACAGTGAAGACGATGATGCAGCAAAAGAAAAAGCCAATGCTCTTCATGCACAGCTAGAGCAAGGTGCAGACTTTGCTGAGTTAGCACAATCATCGTCTGACGATATCGTTAGTGGCGAAATGGGCGGCGATCTTGAGTGGATTGAGCGTGATGTAATGGACCCTGCATTTGAAGACGCGGCTTTCGCGCTTGAAAATAAAGGTGATATTTCTGACGTTGTTACTTCTGAGTTTGGTTATCACATAATTAAACTTACTGACATTCAACCACAACAAGTTAAAGCGTATGACGATGTTAAAGCTGACTTACGTGCTGAATTAGAACAAGCTGAAAAAATTGATGCATTTTACGAAAAGCAAACTGAAATGGGTGCACTTGCATTTGAAATTTCAGACCGCTTAGATGATGCTGCAGAAGTTGCTGAAGTGGAAGTTAAATCTACACCTCTTTTAGCACTTAATGCTCTACCAGAACCGTTAAACAGCCCTGCAGTTGTCACAGCACTAACATCAGTTGATTTACTTGAAGATAAAGTAAATTCTGAAGTTATTGAGCTTGGCGATGAGCATGCAATCATTGTTCGTATTAACGAGCACAAAGCTGCTGCTACTAAGCCGTTAGACGAAGTAAGCGAGGAAATTAAAGCGCGTTTAGTGAATGAAAAATCATCTGAGCTTGCTAAAGAAAAGGCACGTAGCTTATTTGCAGAAGTACAAGCAGGTAAGAGCTTAAACGATGTTGCTAACGAGCAAAGCTTAACACTTCGCCAAGAAGCTAAGTTAACACGTCAAAGCTACACTGTTTCACCTGCTATTGTGACTCAAGCTTTTAAAATGGCTCACCCAGCGGATTCTGCGGTAGTCGATCTCGTTAATTTAAATAATGGTGATGCAGCAATTGTTGCGCTTAAGTCGGTAACGGATGCACAAGTTGCAGCTAATATTGACCCTCAAGCAAAACAAAGCATTACTATGGCGCAAGCTAATAAAAACTACATGGTATTTATTGAAGCGCTTAAAGCCAATGCTGAGCTTAACTTACCAACGGCTACACAAACTGTTGAGTAATTAATTTTAGCTCATAAAGAAAGGCGCTTTTAAAGCTGTCTCTTGATCACAAGTCTGACTCAAGAGATTTTGCTAAATCGTAGCCTTCCAGGATGGCTTGTAACTTAAGCCATCCTT
>NZ_AUTL01000265.1:0-2246 GCF_000498015.1 Pseudoalteromonas sp. TAE79 | reverse complement strand
CTAAGTATAGGGCGTTGCGCTATTTTGCACGCTGACCCACCAATACTGCCGAAACAGGTTACGGTTAGTTGTGTACCTCTAACTTCTTATGGCTTCCTTCAGACCCCACCGTTGGCCAGTGACGCCCTTGCCATTCAGATTATCTTCCCCTTAGTCAGGGTAATAAGGCATCTTTCAGCCTATCGGGTTTGCCAGCTTCGCTGGGCAAACAAAAAAAGGCCGCTATCATTAGATAGCGACCTTTTTGATTAACCAAAACTATTTAAGTTATTTAAACTCTGATTACTTAGTATAAGCCCGTGGCATTTTTGAATCTGTCGTATAACGGTCACGCAGTTTATCTTGACGAGATTGTGTAGAAACCTCAACGCCATTAATAAACATTTTGCTCACATGGCTGCTTAGCTCAAACGGGTCATTACTCCATATTACTAAATCAGCAGCTTTGCCTACTTCAAGGCTACCTGCATTAATACCAAATACATCAGCAACGTTTGATGTAAGCGCTTTTAACGCACCTTCTTGGCTCATACCGTACGACACAGCATTACCAGCATCAAAACGCAGCTGATAAATATTGTGACTTGCATCACCACCTACCGTTAATAATACTTTAACGCCTGCTTTTTCAAGCACACTAGCATTATCTAAACTTGCATGAAGCGAATCAAAGCTTCCTGGTAAGCTATCCATTGCACTAATAATCACTGGAATATTTGCTTTAGCAACGCGCTCTTTTACTACAACAGCATCTTGCGCACCGTTAAGTACTAAATTAATGCCAAATTGCTCTTTTACTTTTATTAGCTCAATAATATCAGCCGCACGCGAAACGCCAACCACTAATGGCATTTCACCACTGAGTACTTTAGCCATTACTTTATCTTCAGTACTTGGCTTGTCGTCATCTTTTTTCGCTTTTTTACCAGCTTTAGTTTTGTGCTCATCAAGCTTATTAATAAGTGTTTGCAAAGTAAAAGCACGTGAGCCTTTACTGCGCTCACCTAAGTAAACGATTAAAGCCGCTTGTTTTTGCATGTCGCTGTCAAAACTACCACTTAAATCAACAACACTCGCAAGGCCTGAAAAAATGCTATCGCCGCCATGAGGAGTAATTACATCGCGTGTTACGCCGCCTTTACGAGCGTAAGGAATTAAGCTTGAATGTGCGTTGTAAGCAAGGCTTACATCAAAATCAATACCAGCTTTTTCCTCACCTGCATCGCGAGAGCCTGCAACTGCACTTACTTCAACTAAACCAAGTTGATTAATACTTGCTATAAAGCCAGGGGTTACAATTTGCCCCTTTGCATCAATAATTTGATCTACTTTAATTTCAGCTGGGTTAATCGCTGTGATTTTACCATCTGTCATTACAATGCTTGCCGCTTCTAATACACCTTGATCAGAAGACGTATGCAATGTTGCATTAATAATTGCTAGTGATTGTGCGCTTACAGCACCAGATGCTAATAATCCTGCAGCAACCAGAGAAAGCGAAAACGAACGTGATAAATTTTTCATTCTGGGTGCTCCTTATTGTTGACCTAACATAAAATCACTTGTTGCTTGGTACGCGCCATCGTTTCTATCGTAAACCTTTGCACCATCAACAAACACTTGTTCAGCTTTAGCATAGACACTAAATGGGCTTTGATTCCAAATAACAACATCGCCCTGCTTACCCGCTTCTAGTGAACCTGTTTTGTCATCAATACCTAACGATTTAGCAGCGTTAGCCGTGATCCATTTAATAGCGTGTTGCTCAGAAATATCAAAACCATTTTCGTTAGCTCGGTACATAACCTTGCCCGCTTCTTGGTTTAAACGCTGAATAGTAGTATCTGAATCTGAGTGAACAACTGCACACGAGTTTTTAACCGCATCAACAATAGCCACATTTTCTTGAACCATGTCGTAGGCTTCCATTTTAAAGCCCCACCAGTCTGGCCAAAGTGCAGCACACGAACCATTTTGCGCAAGTAAGTCAGCAATTTTATATGCTTCTACACCGTGGTGAAAAGTACCCGCGTGGTAACCAAATTCTTTTGACAGGTCAATCATCATTGCCATTTCTTCAGCTTTATAACAATGATTATGAATACGTACTTCGCCCTCAAGCACACCGCGAAGCGTATCGTGTTTAATATCACGTACTGGTGCTTCTGGGTTTAAACCTGCCGCGTAATCAGCATCGTACTTATCCCATGCACGTTTGTACTCAGCGGCTTCAGCCCACGCCATAC
>NZ_AUTL01000264.1:0-23920 GCF_000498015.1 Pseudoalteromonas sp. TAE79 | reverse complement strand
ATGAGTGTATCTGCGCATGCCAGAAAACAAGACCCTTCGCTTCCTGAGTGCTGGCAGGCCAGACTGGTTCTTTATCCTGAGCCAATGGGGCCTGGAAAAATAAAAGGTCTGCTGTGCTCTTTGGATGATAAACAGGCCTTTGGTGCACAGGCCATTCTTGATGTCTATTTCGAGCGCTGGGAAATTGAAAATAGCTATGGAGAAATAAAACACCAGATGCTTGAGGATAGTATTCTTTTGCGTAGTCAGACTGTGGATGGAGTCAATCAAGAGCTATGGGGTATATTGCTAGCCTACAATTTAATTCGAGTAGAGATAAGTCGAATAGCCAAAGAGGCTAAAGTCTCCCCGCTGAGAATTAGTTTTGTCATGGCTTTGCGGGATATACAGGATGAAATACTCTGGTGTGCCATCGCTTCGCCAGGTTCAATTCCAAAGAAATTAAGGGCAATGCGAGAACGAGTGAAACGTTATATTCTTCCAGAAAAAAGAAAACGGCCCAAAAGTAGGACCGTTCGAATTTCAAAAACTCGGTACACCATTAAGTCAAAGCATGCTTAACTGAATGGTGTTATCACTTTGTGAGGCTTTTTTGTGCTAAATGTATAGAAAATAATAACAACTTAAGCACCTCAACAATGATCAAAACATTTACCTTTTCGCTGCTTAGTGTATTAGCAATTTTTAACGCTAAAGCACAAGAACTAAAAACCATCGGTGAAATTCACAGTGCATATAAAAATAATTCTATTAATGCACAGCAACTCACCCAAAATTATATAGACCGAATTAATAAACTTAATCCACAATATAATGCAGTTATTAGTCTAGAGCCTACAGCACTTGCTCAAGCTAAAACGCTAGATGAACTTGCCACTAAAGGAACTTGGGCTGGACCATTACATGGAATACCTGTACTTCTTAAAGATAATATTGAGACTAAAGGCACACTTCCCACAACGGCTGGCTCTTTAGCACTTAAAAATAACGTTACTGATAATGATGCTTTTGTTGTTAAACAACTACGTAATGCAGGCGCTATAATTTTAGGCAAAGCTAATTTAAGTGAGTGGGCAAATTTTCGTTCATCCTATTCATCTTCAGGCTGGAGTGCCGTAGGCGGACAAACACATAATGCGCACGATGTAACACGTAATCCATGTGGTTCTAGTGCAGGTTCTGCTGTTGCGGTAGCACTTAACTTTGCGCCCATAGCATTAGGGACTGAAACAGACGGTTCAATTACGTGCCCTGCCTCAGTAAATGGAGTTTATGCAATAAAACCGAGTATGGGCCAAGTATCACGCTCAGGCGTTGTACCTCTTTCAAGTAGCCAAGATTCAGTAGGGCCGATGGCGCATTCACTTAAAGATGCGCTGCTGGTTTTATCTGTTTTGCAAGGTGAGGACTCCCTTGATGCAACAACTACAGGGTTTGAATTAAAAACAGGTAATCTAAAATCAAAATCATCACTTATTATAGGTGCGCTACCTAGCGATAAATTTACAATTGAAACGCAGCGCCTTTATGCCAAGCAGTTACAAGCATTAAAACAGGCTGGGCACACTATTATTAATGTAGATATTACTGACAACTTAGATACGCTATTTGTTGATGAATACTATATTTTACTTTACGACTTCAAAGCCGAAATTAATCACTACCTCGCAAGCACTCCAACACAAGTAGCTGTTAAAAGCCTAAAAGCACTTATTAATTTTAATATTCAAAATAAAAATACAGAAATGCCCCACTTTGAGCAAGATATCCTTGTTCAATCGCAGGCTATTGATTTAACTAACAAACAAAAATACCAAGAGACTAAAGAACGCTATCGTACTTTAGCAACGACAGCCATCGTTAATGTATATAAAAACAACAAGCTTGATATTGTTATAGCGCCTACAGTATCGCCCGCCTGGAAAACAGACTTAGTTAATGGTGATAATTTTAATGGCAGTAGTAGTTCGTTATCTGCTATTGCAGGCACAACGCACATAACACTACCGGTTGGAAAAGTAAGTGGTTTACCGGTTGGTTTATCCATAATAGCAAATAAAGAGGACGAGCAAGCGGCTTATTTATACGCAAATATTATTGATGAGGTGTTGTCACCAGGCACAAAAAAACCTGAGTAAACTCAGGTTTTTTTAAACTAAACGGCGTTAACTATGACTTTTTAAGTGACAGTTTTTCGCCTTTTAAGCTTTTGCGAACGCTTGAAATACGTGAACGATTTACTGCTCTCGCTTCACCGGTTGCTTGTCCTGATAACTTGTTAGAACGTGTACGGCGTAAATGCGCTGGTTTTTTACCAATTTTATCAATGAGTACTTCACGGTTACTTACTTCATAACCTTCTAAATATACACGTTTGATTTTTTGGCCGATTAGCGTTTCAATTTCAAACAAAGTGTTTTCTTCTTCGCGGCTTACAAATGAGATTGCTTGACCTTGACGACCAGCACGACCTGTACGGCCAATACGGTGAACGTAATCTTCTGCAAGCCATGGTAAATCAATGTTAATTACACGTGGTAAGCCATCAATATCGATACCGCGAGCAGCCACTTCTGTAGCTACTAATACGCGTACCTTGCCTTCTTTAAATTCACGTAAAGCACGACGACGGTTACCTTGAGATTTATCACCGTGGCAAACGCCTGCCGGAATACCATCAAGGTTAAGCTCTTTAACAAGCTCGTCAGCGGTTTCTTTCATGTTTACGAATACAAGCACTTGTTGCCAGTTTTTCTTACCAATCAATTCAGAAAGTAGCTCTTGCTTACGACGTTCTTCAACTGGGTAAACAACATGTTCAACTGTACTTGCTGTACTGTTAGTTTGATCAACACGTACTATTTCAGCTTGTTTCAATACTTTAGATGCAAATTGTTTAATTGCTGCAGGGAAAGTCGCTGAGAAAAGTAAAATCTGGCGCTCTTCTGCACAGCTTTTAATGACGTTTTGCATATCTTCGATAAAGCCCATATCAAGCATACGGTCAGCTTCATCAAGAACAAGGTGCTTAACACTTGCAAGGCTTAAGTTACCTAGGCGAATATGGTCAAATAAACGACCCGGTGTTGCAACAACAATATCAACGCCTTCTTTTAAAGCGTTTGCTTGGCCAGCAGTGCTCACACCACCAAATAAACTAACGACTTTAAGTGATGTATGCTTTGCAAAATCTCTAAAGTTATTAGCTATTTGTTCTGCAAGTTCACGCGTTGGTGCAAGTACTAATGCATGAGGTGCATTAGTTGTGCTGAGTTCAGACTCAACCAATTTTTGGATGATAGGTAAAGCAAACGCGGCAGTTTTGCCGGTACCAGTTTGTGCACTGGCTAAAACGTCTTTACCTTTACGAACAGCAGGAATTGCTGCGCGCTGAATGGGCGTAAGGGTGTGATAGTTAAGTTCGTCCAACGCCTGGATGATTTCAGGAGCGAAACTAAAAGATTTAAAATTCATGCTGTATAACCTACGGCCACATTATCAAGGGTCGCAAATTATACAGTAAAAACGAGCTAACAGTTAGTCATAACTTATCTTTTAACGTGTTTAATCTACTTTATAGCGTTTAAATATTAAAGAGGTGTTAATACCACCAAACGCAAAGTTATTACTCATCACATAATCGGTATTAATCTCACGCCCTTGATGCCTTATGTAATCAAGCTGAGCACATTCGTCATCAACGTTATCTAAATTAATTGTTGGTGCAAACCAGTTATCAGCCATCATATTAATGCTTGCCCATGCTTCTATTGCACCACAAGCACCTAATGTATGCCCCAAATAACTTTTTAACGAGCTAATAGGTTTGCTGCCCAATGCTCTAAACGTTGCGTGAGACTCGGCAATATCACCTTTATCTGTTGATGTACCATGCGCATTAACGTAACCAATTTTTTCTGATTCTAGATTGGCATCTTGTAGTGCCATTTCTATCGCTAGTTGCATTGTTTTTGATGTTGGTTGAGTAACGTGCTGCCCATCAGAATTACAACCAAAACCAACCACCTCAGCTAATATTGTTGCTCCGCGCGCTTTTGCATGTTCATATTCTTCTAAAATAAGTGTACCCGCGCCTTCGCCTATCACTAAGCCATCGCGATTTTTATCAAAAGGTCTTGGTGTTTTTTTTGGTGTTTGATTTTGTGTAGATGTAGCATAAAGCGTATCAAATACGGCGGNCCAGCCACCATTATTTTTTGTCGGCCAAACTTAATCGCTTCATAGGCGTAGCCTATTCCTTGAGATCCCGATGTACAAGCAGAGCTTGTTGTTATAACACGCCCTTTTAAACCAAAAAACACACCCACATTTACAGGGGCAGTATGCGCCATCATTTTAATGTAACTCGTTGCTGTTACACCTGACATCGACCCCGTTTCCATCATATTTGCAAAGGCGAGTAATGGCGCAGTAGAGCCAGTAGATGAGCCATATGCTATGCCCGTAGAGCCATCTGTTAGACTTTCGTGCTCGAGTAGTTTGGCTTGTTCAAGTGCGCACTCAGTAGCACGAGTTGACATAAGTGACACTCGCCCCATTGAACGGATTTGCTTACGTTTATAATGACTTGGTCGTTCAAAGTGTTTAACTGGCGCGGCTAAACGAGTATTGAGATCGTCGGCTATATCCCACTCTGGCATAGTAACAACAGCATTTTCGCCTTTAATTAAGGCTTGTTTAAATTCAGACCAATCATCGCCCAATGCAGTGACCACAGACATGCCTGTTACAACAACGCGTTTAATCAAACCATGCCACCATTAACCGAAATCACTTGGCGTGTTATGTAAGCTGCATCATCAGACATTAAAAAAGCGACTGTGCCTGCGACTTCTTTAACGCTCCCCATGCGCTTTAGGGGTATCATTTTCATCATTTCATCAATAGGTAATTCATCAGTCATCGCGGTTTCTATTAAACCAGGTGCCACACAATTAACTGTAATTTTGCGTTTTGCCAATTCTAATGCAAGTGCTTTAGTGGCCCCAATAATACCGGCTTTTGCTGCACTATAATTTACTTGCCCTCGGTTACCGGCAATACCCGATACCGATGACATTGTAATTATGCGCCCACCTTTACGGCTTTGTACCATAGGCATTACAGTTGGGTGTACTACATTATAAAACCCATCAAGGCCTGTACGTATTACACAATCCCAGTCTTCCCCTTGCATAGCAGGAAATGCCATATCGTTAGTAATACCTGCATTACACACCACGCCGTAATAAGCGCCATGCTGAGCTATATCTTCTATTATTTGTGTTTTGGCCTGCTCTCTGTCACATACATCAAATTGTAATAAACTGGTGGCTCTACCTAATGCATTAATTTCATCGCATGTTGCTTGAGCTTGCTCAACACCTGCTCTGCAATGTACTGCAATATCAAACCCTTGCTCAGCAAGTTTTAACGCAATAGCTTTACCAATGCCACGGCTTGAACCCGTAACTAAAATTCTTTTTGTCATTGATTTTCTCTTATAAATTCCAACGGGTTTTCAGGCTGAAATACATTAATTTTTGCTTGGCAAAGTAGAGTTTCACACGCGAGTATTTGGCATTCAAATACACTTAAACCTGACTCTTCTTGATATAGTTTTTTCACTTCAATAGTCAACTTACTGCCGTTTTTAAAACCCGGTTGATAAGTTTGATATTTTCGCGTGCCAATTAAAAAACCAATTTTTACAGGTTTATTTTCATCATTCGCCAACGCACCAGCATAAGCGGCAATAGACTGCGCCATGTACTCAACACCAATATAGCTAGGTACGCCATTAATCGCAGGACTAAAAAAAGGGCTTTGCTCAGTTATAGTAACTCCGCACTGAGCTTCATCTTCGCTGTATGTCAAAAGGCTATCTATTAAAATCATTGGCGCATCATGCGGGACTACTTGCTCTATAAGGTAATTAGTCAACGTTAACTCCCAATATTAAGCTGGCATTATTACCGCCAAACGCAAATGAATTAGATAAGCAGTATTTAAGAGCGGGCTTAAACGCTTGTTTTATTATTTTTATATCAGCCAAATCACTGCCTTCTTTAATCACGTTATATGGCAGCATATGTTGGCCGCTGTCTTTTAATAATAACCAACATATACCGGCTTCAATAGCGCCTGCAGCACCAAGGGTATGCCCTGTTAAATGCTTACTAGAGCTAAGCGGGGTATTGTTGCCAAACACGCGATTAATTGCAAGTGCTTCCATTTCGTCATTTTTTACAGTAGCCGTACCGTGAGCGTTAATATAATCAATATCACCACAGGATAACTTTGAACTTTTTAGTGCTTTTTCCATTGAGGCTTGGGCGCCCACCCCATTAGGATCGGGGGCTGACATATGATGCGCATCTGAACTTTCGCCACAGCCTAGTAACATAACGCCGTTATTTGTTATTGGCATATTTTTAGTCATTACAAATAAAGCGGCCCCTTCACCAATATTTATGCCGTCTCTGGTGCTAGAAAAAGGCTGGCATAAACCCAAGCTTAATGAAGCGAGCGAATCAAAGCCATTAATTGTTAATTGGCACAAACTATCCGCACCACCACAAATTACCACATCGGCTAAATCAGCATTTAGCAAAGCTCGGGCGCTAATTAACGCTTTGCTACTCGACGTGCACGCAGTAGAAATACTGTAACAAGGCCCTAGAGCCCCTATTTTATGTGCAATGTAATGAGCGGGTGTAGCTAACTCTTGATCACTGTAACTAAAGTCATCAGGCCAGAGTTTTGTACTTTCATAGCTTTTACGCGCTCTTTCACCATCATGAATACCTGATGTACTAGTACCCATTACAATTGCGATACGCGACTTATCAATATGCGAAAGTTTATCTAAGGTTGGCTTAATCTGCTCTAAAGCTAGATCAATAAATGTATTGATACGTTTATTATTTGATAAAGCAATAGACTGAACTTGCCCAACATAAAGCGGAGTTTGCTCAGCACTTAAACTTGTATTTAAAGTTAATAAAGGAGTTGCAGGTTTATATTTATTTAAGCTTGTTGTGGTTGCATCTTGGCCTATGCCCATCGCGCTCACAATGCCTAAATCATTCAGCCAATATGTCACTGTTCTACCTTTTTAAATGTTATTTGATACTGATGTAAAATATTGTTCAACGTTGTCGACTCACCACTATAGTCAATGGTGATAAATGTACCCTCATCGTTAAATACTTCCCGATTAGAGCCAACCTGCTCTATTAAAGCACCCTCTAACTGCTTTTGTAAAAATGCTACTGGCCAATGTACTAATGCAATATCCGCCAAGATATAATGAGGGTCTATCCCTTCTACCGCCAGCATATTTCGTGTTTTTACCGGGCCATTTAAAGGTTTTTCAAGCTCCATAATTGGAAAGCCTTGTACTGTCATTAACAATAACTTAATTGCACCTTTGTCATTTATAGCTAATTGGGCAAATACAGTATGTGTTTTTTGCTGATTTGTAATATACAAAACATGCTGCCAAGACCTATCAAACATTTGTGCTGGCACGCTATTAATATTTAATTGAATATTAGGTGATAGATACACTCTATTCTTAGATGCTGTAAAACTCGTACAGGCGCTCAATACAGCAAATATGAATACACTACACACCGCATACTTAATTAATTTTGACATAACTGAGCCAAGACATTTAAACGGCGTTCACTTTGTGCAACAAATGGGTTATTTGTATCCCATGCGTAGCCCGCTAAAATAGCACTAATCATTTCTCGTACCTGAGTATTTTGCTCAGAGTAAAATATTACATCCTGAAAACGCGTATCGTACCATCCTGTTACAAAGGTTCTAAAACAATCAACTCCAGCTTGTAATGGCTGTGCGTAGTGAGTGTCAAAATCGACGACTTCGTTTTTTAAATAGCAATCAACAAGTGGAGCAACTAAATTTGCAGATTTAAGTGCAATTGTTACACCTGATGAAAATACCGGATCTAAAAATTCCCCCGCATTACCTAATAAAGCAAAGTGCTTACCATATAACTTACTCACATTTGCCGAGTAGCCTTTAATATTTTTTGCTGGAGTTAATAACTCTCGTTGTGCTAACAGTGTTTTTAAATAAGGATCTTGCTCTATAAATTGATTTAGTAAATCGCTAGATTCGTCGTCATTAAAACGCTCTGACTGCGCCACCACCCCAATACTCGCAGTACCATCACTAAAGGGAATAAGCCAATACCACACATCAGAATATTGAGGGTGCACGGTAATCAAAATTTTATTACGATCGAAGCTTGAATCACTAATATTGTCTTTAAAATGACTAAAATAAGCGCTGCGAACAGGAAAGCTAGAGGGAAGTTCTAAATCTAACAATTTTGGTAATACACGCCCAAAGCCACTTGCGTCCAATACAAATCGGGCATTAACGCGGTAAGCTTGTTGCTGCTCATTGTGTACCACTAATGATGCACCATTTGGCTCATCACAGTAGTCAACCACGGTGTGCTTATATCTGATCTCTACGCCTTGTCCTTGTGCTTTGTCTGCTAATAATTTGTCAAAGTCAGCTCTTTTCACTTGATACGTAGTGCCTGGGCCTTTAGTAAATTTTTCGGTAAAGTTTATAGTCGTATTTTGCCCTGCCCGATGAAAAGCAGCGCCATCTTTAAACTGAAAACCTAAAGTCGCTGCATTGTTATGCAGTATATCGATTAAGCCCGCCTCTTCTAAGAACGCCATACATTGCGGCAGTAAGCTTTCACCAATTGAAAAACGTGGAAACGCCTGCTGTTCAAGTACCAGCACCCGCCATCCCTTTTGTACTAAAAGGCTACTAGCCAATGCACCCGAAGGCCCAGCGCCAATAACAACAACATCGTACTGCTCAAGGTTATTCAAATTATTGTTCCTTTTGAGGCTTTAAAACACTCAGCGGTGATAAAAAGTAAATAGCTAAAATCCCTACCATTACACTCAGCCCAAAGCTAAAAATAGCCGGTGTATCAGATGCACTCAACATCCCAAATACCCACATTGATGACGCAGCCGATAAGCTAATCGCTAACACATTTTTGGGCTCTAACTTATTTATTTGATAAAAAACGAGGTAATCAATTGCTAATGCAATAACAAGTAACGCACCGAGTAAATTAAATAACGACAAGCTACCTTGAATCGCATTACATACCCAAAGCATGCTCAACACCACAACAGATAAAATGGTCACCTGCAGCAGCGCTATCTTAATCGTAAATCGCCAACTAAAAAGCAGCCAACTAATAAAACCCGCAAGCACTAGGCTTAATAGTAAATATTCACGGTAATCACTTAATAAAGCACTAATTTGTTTAGGTTTATTATAAAGGTAAATTCCATTGTTTTTTTCAACCTCATTAATTAGTTGATCAGCTGAAATACCCGAAATAGACACCCATGTTATCGATTGTTCTGACTCAATAACCATTTGAGAAAGCAGTAATGGTTTAAATGTACTCGTGGCGAGTGTTTCATAAGTTAATAACGGTGCCTTTGTACTTGCTAACGCTTGCCCCGTAACGCGCTCTGCAATATCCAAAGTCCCTTCGTTTTTAGCCTGTTCAAACAAGGCTTGGTTATCCCTCTGTTTTTGTAAACTAGGCAACCAATGGCTAATGCTATTATGTTTAAAATTAGGGTTTAGTTGCGTTAAGCGTTTTAAAAATTGTTCTTGTTTTTGTAAAAGCGCTTCGTCGCTATCTGCAAACATAAAAACAATTTGGCTATCCCATTGCCCAAGTAATAACAAATGCTTTTTTTCGTTTAGCATTAGATGCTCGGGGCTCGCGTTTAATAGCTTTACATCATCATTAAAGCTAATAGGTTTTATTAAAAATAACGCACTTATAAGGGCTAATAACGTAATTAGTATTGGCTTTTTTAAACTATTGCAGTGTAAAAAAACCTGAATGAGCTTTTGACTCATCAATAAACTCGAAGGCGATAACGTGAGTGTAGATTGCCACAATGGCAAAACTAAAACTGTAAATAGCCAAGCACTCACCAAACCCGCAATAACAAACACACCGACTTGAGATAATAACGTTAGTGGCGCACCTAGTAAGCAGAGATAACCCAGCGTAGTAGTAATAAGAGATAGTAAAAGCGCAGATTGTGTCCCTCTGCTGTAGCCTTTTTCATGCTCTTTTTTGGCTAAGTCTGTCATACCATGAAATGCATAATCAATGGCAATACCAATCAAGGTAACTGCAAAAACAAGCGTTAATAAATGAATAGTATTAAACAGCAACACCATAGCGATAGCGCCGCCAATAAGTGCACTTAGTACGGTAAAGCTTGCCAATAAAATACTGTTTAAACGCCTAAATACCCAAAATACCATAACAATAAGGGCTAATAAGCTAATGCCACCAAACAGGCTCATCTCGTATTTAGCTTGTTTAGCATTTTCAGCCGTATGAAGTAGCACACCAGAGTAAGTAATGCTTAAATCAGGGTAGGTTTTATTAAGGATATTGATCTGTTTAATTATTGTATCTGCTAAATCAATTGATTTATTAACCCCTAAATATTCAGGCGCTAAATTTGCCAAAATAACACGGTATTCAATGCCTTTTAAACGTCGAGTTAAACGACCTTGTTCAAGCGTAAACAATTGGCTTTGTCTTAAGTTATCTTCTATAAATGCCGCTAAGCTCAAACTTGTATCTTTGCTTAAGGTAGCACTTACAAATGGGTTGCCTAACTGATTTAATTGCTCAAGGTAATAATGTTCAAACGTTGTTTTTTCGCTTAATATTTGCTTGTAAGTATCACTTAATAACGCATGTTTGAAAGGTGAGAATGTTTGCGCTAAATCGTTAACGGACGGAAAGTTAAATGTGCTTTTAATTGCATTAACGTCAAGCCATTTTTGGAAATCATCAAATGCTTTATTTTTATTATTTCCTGCAAATGAGAACATAATACGGTTAGCATTTTGCTGAAAAAAGACATCTTCCGCATGTGCAATTTGGGAGTGCGACTTTGGCAATAAGCTAAACATATCGGCGCTAAACGTTGGTTTAGAAAACCAAAAAGCAGCAGCAAAAAGTAAAATTAAACTGCTAAACCACCCAACAATAACGGTAATTCGTTTTGTCACTGCACTATTCCCTTAATTAACCACTGCATTATTTAAAAACATAATTTTATTTGGGATAAGTAAACTCAATTTTTGTTTTATTTCCTGAGTGCTCATTTAGTACAATACTGCTCACTTGCTTAGCAGCTTCACATAAAATAAAATCACTAAATAATTGCTGTAACATCGTTTCTTTTGGTGTTAACTGTGTGCAGCTACCTTGCATTTTAGCAATATCAAAACGAGTTTCCAGCGCACTCATATCTACGCTGAGTAAGTCACTCAGTAATCCTACAAATTGCTCGCTACCGGGTTGTGGTATTAACTCACCATTGGCATTTTGTGCAAGCACTTTGCCGTTTTCTATTATGAGCATACTCTCAACAGGCATTTTCACTTGCCAAATTAGCTTTTCATCAATTAACGAAAAAACACCCGACGAAATAAAAGGCTTAGCAAATCCATTAAATTGCTTGTATTGCTTAAACTCACCTTTAATAGCTGCTGCATTTACTACAGTGCAAAACAGTAAAAAGCTAATAGCTATGCTCAATGTAAAACATTTTAAAAAATTCATTTAATCGCCTATAAAATAAAAATTTAATTCAAAACCGCTTTTAACTTATTAAATAAAATAGCGGGTGATTCAAATTGCATTTCTTTAGAGCTAACCTCAACCGCAACTTGCGTGGTTGAGGCTTTAGTAAGGCGCTTATTAGTTAGCGAGTCAGTGATTACGTAATCAATCCGTAGTCGGTTCTCGTATTCTTTTAAATAAGCCGCTACTTTAATTTTTTGAGTAAATACTGCTGAGGCAACATACTTTATTTGCATATCAACAATTGGCCACGCGTAGCCCGATTCATGCATTTGCGGGTAATCATAATCAAATAAACGCAGTAACTCGCAGCGCGCTACTTCTAAATAACGTGGGTAATTACCATGCCATACAACATTCATTGGGTCGCAGTCATGAAATGGAATTTCAATTTCTACCACATGCGTTAATAATGCACCTTTACTATTCATACAACGCCCAACGTTTAGTTTGAATATACCCTATTGTTTGCCTTAGCACGGCTTCCATTGGTCTATCCTCAGTGAGGTTTTCAAAGTAATCAGTTATATCGGTATACATGTTTTGCATATCTTGCGTTAAAGTCGAAAACTCAAGATCGCCTTGTTTTATACGCAATCTAACACCTTGAATACTTGCTAATAACGTACTTGCTAATACTTGTTCTGTTAGCTGTAAAATACGTAAACAATCGCGAGACGCAATAGTCCCCATACTCACTTTATCTTGATTATGGCACTCTGTAGAGCGAGAAAAAACACTGGCCGGCATGGTTAGCTTTAATGCTTCAGCAGTGTAAGCACTACAGCCAATTTGAACAGCCTTAAAGCCATGATTAATATAACGGCGCTCTGGTGCACTATCAGACAAGTTTGAAGGTAGCCCATTGTTGTACTTAGTATCAACCAAAGACGCGATTTGTCTGTCGGCTAAATCAGCAAGATTTGCAACGGCTGTTTTCATGCTATCCATTGCCATTGCAATGTGGCCTCCGTAAAAATGCCCGCCGTGCAATACATGCTCACCTTGGCCGTCAATTATTGGGTTATCGTTTGCTGAGTTAAGCTCGTTTTCTATCATGTGCCTAAAAAACGGCAGACTGTCTTGCAGCACACCAATAACATGCGGTGCACAACGGATTGAATACCTATCTTGAAGTCTGTCTGCATTACGAGGGTGATCGTGATGGTTTAAATCTTCTCTTATCCAACGAGCAATTTGTTGCTGCCCAGGATGTGGCTTAACTGAAAATAATATCTCATCAAAATGATGGCTATTTCCTTTAAGCGCTAAGCTTGATAATGCAGTAATACGGCTTGCCAGTTTAGCTAAGTAATTAGCCCTATCAAACGCTAAACACGCTAATGCAGTCATTACCGCTGTGCCATTCATAACCGCAAGACCTTCTTTTGGCCTTAGTGTTAGTGGCTCTAAGCCAACTTCTTTCATAACTTCAGCACTGTTACGTACTTGGTCTTTGTAAAACACATCACGCTCGCCTACCATCGCACCTGCAACGTAAGATAACGGTGTTAAATCGCCACTGGCACCTACTGACCCTTCTTGTGGGATCACAGGCACTATATCGTTATTTAAGTAATCTTTAAGTAGGTGCAGCATTTCCCAGCTAATACCAGAGTAGCCCAGTGAAAGTGATGTTAAACGGGTCGCTAAAATTGCACGCCCTTGCACTTTATTAAATACATCCCCGAGTCCACAGCCATGAAAACGAGTTAAATGCAGAGGTAGTTCATCAACTAAATCAAGGGGTACAGCCACCGTTACAGAATCACCGTAACCAGTTGTAACGCCGTAAATTACGCCATCTTCTTTTAAAAGTGTGTCTAAAAAACGCAAAGCGCTATTAATTTTAACGCTAAAGGTTTCACAGCTATTTAATTGCACTTGTGTTTCATTAAAGGCAACTCGAACAATATCTTCAATTGATAATCGCTGATTGCCAAAAAGCTGTATATTTTGTTCAGTCACACTTGTTCTCCATTGATTGATCGCGCACTACCTGCTGATCACTTTTCCAAAAATCGTAAAAATTAAACCACTGATAAGGATATAAAGCTGCGTAATAACTCAAACGCTGTGCATAGTCAGTAATAATAAGTGTTAGCGCCTGCTGTCGCTCTCGTCGAGGCATTTTTAATGATTGGCTGTAATGTTCAAATATCACTTGATACTTTTTGCTTTTTTTATCTTTTAAACAAAACAAAAAGTAAACAGGGCAATCAAGCAGCGCGGCTAATATAAAAGGCCCCTGTGAAAATGGGGCATTTTTGCCTAAAAATGGTGCCTGTACCGACCGAGAAGCCGTTGTTGTGCTTGTTCTGTCGCCAACAATAACGATTATTTCTCCCTGCTCTACTTTTTCTTTTAGTAAAATAGCTAAGTCAGGCCCCATATCAGTCACTTGTATTAAATTAACCGACACATCTGGGTTAATCTTTTTAAGCATTTTATTAAATTCAACAGCGTGATGGGTAAACACCAGTACATTTATTTTTTTACTGCTGCGGTGCTGGCTAAGTGCCCTGCACACCTCTAAATTACCCAAGTGGGAACCTATAAAAATAGCCCCTTGATTTTGCTCATCTAGCTCAGCAAATAAATGCTCATTCGTGTATTTAATATCACGTTGAGTTATTCGCCCAAGCCAAGCATCAATTTTATCTAATGCGCTATCTGCAAAACTGCAAAAGTGCGT
Organism: Pseudoalteromonas sp. TAE79; assembly: GCF_000498015.1. NCBI lineage: Bacteria > Pseudomonadati > Pseudomonadota > Gammaproteobacteria > Alteromonadales > Pseudoalteromonadaceae > Pseudoalteromonas > Pseudoalteromonas sp. TAE79. Next base: position 9,518 of record NZ_AUTL01000264.1, on the reverse strand, counting down.
TAATTGCATTTTAAACGTAACAGGTTGTTTGCAGCCTTGGTAAACATTAACTTGCTCTAAAAACACTTTAGATGCTACACGCGCTACTTTTCCTGTTAAAAAAAGATAAAAAACCACAGGAAACAAAACAATCCACAGCCCTTTTCTACCCAGTAATTTATGAGCAAATAACAGTATTTGAATACCTAAGAAATTACCGCGCTCTTGCATTTTAGACCAGTGTTTAGCCGCCATAACGCCTCTTTAATTTATACCAAATTAACACAGGAGAGCGAATCAACATTCCAAAAAACAAGCGGGTGTGTAACCACGAAATACGCACGTTATCGTGTAATGGCTGAAAATGAGAAAGCCCATTTTCGGGGTAAATTACTTGGCTAGGTAAAAATACAAAAGGCACATTGCGCCAATATAAACGCACTAAAATTTCGGGGTCAAAATCCATGCGTTTTCCAAGCGATACCTCATCAATTAGCTTTGTACTTTGCTCAAGCGGATACACTCTAAAGCCACACATTGAATCTACAATTGTAAAGCTTAACGTTTCAATCCATACCCAAACATGCGTTAAATAACGTGCTAAATAACGGTGTTTAGGCACTGAATCGTCATATATTGGGCAACAGCTGATAAGCGCTTTAGGCTGAGCGTTTGAAAGCGCTATTAGTTTTTTAATATCAGATAAGTCATGCTGCCCATCTGCATCAATCTGTATCGCATGCGAAAAACCTAGCTTATGTGCCTGCTTTAAGCCTGTTTGTACCGCGCCGCCTTTGCCTTGATTATCGTCGTGGGCAACTACACTCAACTGCGCGTGTTTTGCATCAAGCTTACTGAACACATTTTTAGCTTCGGCGTTGCTTGCGTCATCAACCATAATAATAGGAAGATTAAATGACGATAATTGGCTCAGTACATCATCAATAACCGTAACGTGATTATAATTTGGGATAACAATACAAAAGTTATTCATTTATCAGGCTATCAAAAACAACACGGCCAGATGCATGCTGTCCTTTGTTTGAATTATACGAAAAGGTATATTTATTCTCTGCTTTTTGCTCAAGCAATAATTCGATTGTTATACCTGGGGTAATCACTACCTGAAATTTTAATACTTCAACATTTTTAACAGGTTGCTGAACATTATAATATTTACAAATTGCAGCCACAGCCCAGTCTAATTGCACAACACCTGCGAGTATTGGGCCATCCGTAAAATGTCCTTTGAAATAATCTAAATCATGAGGAACTAGTAAGCTTAATTTATACTTTTGCTCTGCTTTTTCACAAGACAGTAAATCAGGCTGTGTTTTAGTCAACTTTTGCAAAAAGACTCTCCAATGCTTTTAAATTTAACTTTGCCTGTGAGTTGTATGGTAATTGCTCTACAAAACGCCACTTTTTAGGGATACAAATTCGCTCAAAGCGCGCTAATGCATGCGCTTTTAATAAATTATTTGTAGCTAACTTACCGTCACCATTAAAAAACATCTGCCCTTTATGCGTAAGCACAACAATAGCGCCTACAATTAATCGCTCACCAGGCAAGGCGATTACTTTAGCTTCACTTACCCACTCACTAGTACACAAATGTTGTTCTAGCTCATCTAAACTTAATCGCTTTTCTTCTAATTTTATAATTCGGTCGAATCGGCCTAATAGTCTAAATTGACCATTTTTAAGTACTTCGCCTCTATCATCTAAAGGGTAATTTTTGTCGCGAACGAGCGGTGAGTTTAAAATTAAACGCTGATCATCCAAAGCCCGTACTTTAATACCCGAAAATGGCTGCCAAAGGCTAACCTTTTCAAGTGAAGTAACTTGTCGATATGCAATACCACCGGTTTCGGTACTACCAAAAACTTGTGTAACTGGTTTATTTAATTGCGTAAACAACGATACAGCATCTTCGTTTAATAGCGGTCCGCCTGATGAAAAAATCCATTGTAAATGAGACTTATCATCCACTAAAACATTATCAATACATAACCGTTTTAACTGCGCTGGGCTTGAAACAAACACTACTTTTTTAAATAACTTGAGCTTTGTAGCTATATGTTCTGGGTAATGCAATAGCTCTGTATTTACAATCTTTCCTGCATGTAATGGCCACAATAATCTAAACAATAAGCCGTATATATGCTGATGCGAAACACTCGCTATAAAAATAGTATTATCAATCAGTGCGTAGCTATTAATTAATGTACTTAATTCTTTATTTATTACCTGCCACGTTTTTACAATTGGCTTTGCTTTACCCGACGAGCCCGACGTGTAAAAAACAATTGTGCCTTCTTGAGGCCATTTAATTGTTTCAATAGACACAAAGTGAGGTTGATTGACTAAGGTTCCTATATCTAAAAAATCAGCCTCTAAATCGGCTACTAATTCAGACTCACCAATAAAAAAAGGTGTTTGTTTAAGCAAGGAGTTTAACGTTGCAGGTTGCCCATTAGGCGGCAAAATCACTGTGTTTCCGTGTAGTGCCAAAGCAAATAAGTACACGGCAAATTTGTAAGTGTCTGTGGTGTATAAAACAACTGATGATTTAGCGTTTAACGTTGATAGTTTAGCTAAAACTTCGTTTATATCACTAACAAACTGACGCTCCGAAATATCATTATCAGTATGATTAAAGCACGTTCTTATCGCATTACTTTGAAAAGCATTAAACACCGGCGTTCCTTTTTACTTTTTGTCTGACTAGCCATTCTATGGCAAACAATGTGCCCATAGCTAAGTAAGCAATAAAACCATTATAAAAAGCCCATGTTTCTAGGCTACTAAAAATACTGGTGTATAGGGCAATACCACCGTTAAATACAAAAAAAACACACCACACTAGCGTTACTTTTTTTGTATAAATTACACCGTTTTCATCAAGTGAGGGCTCAGTGATACGCGCAAAGGTTTCAATAATAGAAGGCCCTTTATACAAAGAATACGCAAACACAATTAACATAACTAAATTAATGATTACGGGGTACAAGCGCAGCCCTAAGTCGCTATCCATTACCTTGGAAATCACAATAGTAATGGCTGCTAAAAATGTAGCTGGCTTTAACCACGGCATTTTATCAAACAAGGCTCTGCTTAACCAAAGTCTAACCCCGAGTATAAATAGCAGTAATACTGTAATAAACTGACTATTAAAACGCGTAAGGCCTACGTACACAATAAGAGGGTAGCAAGCCAAACAAATCATAATTAACGTTGTTAAAACTGCTTTTAACATAGTATTAGTTAACTAACTTTTCTATTTCGGTAACTATGTCTTGTACTGTGCGCACGAGCTTAAAGGCATCTGGCTCAATTTTTTTACCTGTGATTTCTCTTAATTTCACAACTAAGTCAACTGCATCAATACTGTCTAAATCAAGATCTTGGTACAGGTTAGCCTCTAAGCTAATATCTTCTGGGTCTATTTCAAATTCGTTCTCTAAAATGCCGTGTAATACATCATAAATTTCAGCAGCGGTTTTCATCTTTCTTCCTACTTTTATATATTAAGAACGTGCTTGTTCAATAAATTTTGCTAAAGAATTAACTGAGGCAAAGTGCGCTTTAGTTTGCTCAGAGTTTGCATCTATTTTCACATCAAATTGTTTTTTTATCGCAAGGCCAAGCTCTAATGCATCTATGCTGTCTAGCCCTAGGCCATCTACAAATAAAGCGTCATCATCTTGAATGTCAGCAGTGGTCATGTCTTCAAGATCAAGGCTTGAGATAATCAGTTGTTTTATTTGTTCTTTTAATTCGCTCATATATTTTTTAGCTCTTGTGTAAAGTAATGTTGTAAATCTTTAGTCAATTGGCGTGATTGCATCGCTGGCATATCGTTGTCGTACGTTGCACAATTAAACTGCTGGCTTGCGAGCCTCATTGTAAAATGCGCCTGATATGGCGCGACCTTATACCAAGGTGTACCTTTGGTTAAAGTGTTTGGTTTCATTTTAATTAAAAAAGTAGTAATGGGCGCATGACATCTAATTGCAATATTTGCAGCGCCCCGTTTAAACTTTAATGTTTTGTGAGGCTCTGTCCGTGTACCTTCAGGAAATACAATTAAGTTATTACCTTTTTGCAAACTGCGCTCACACTCTCGTAATAGCTCCTGTGGATCGTCATTACTTATGTAGCCGGTGCTTTTAATAACGCCGCGCATAAAAGGATTTTTAAATAAATGCGCCTTTACTACGCAATCAGCATTTTTTACTACCGAAATTAAAACAACAACATCAATCAAAGAAGGATGGTTTGCCAATAGTAGCTGCCCTTTTAAGCCTTCAATTTTTGCTTTATCTTCAACATGAAATCTAATAACGCCCGTTAAATGCATTAAACCAACAAATAACTTAAAGCTGTAATGTACTGTTTTTCGAGCCTTGATTTTTTGCTTAACTGAGTCACTTTGAAATACGCGCTGAGCAGGAAAAATAATAAAAGCTAATACTAAACCACCAATCCCAAAAACTGAGAAGCAAAATGCAGTAGCAATAATCCGCCAAACCAATCCACATAACCTTTGCGCATTTTTAAGCATGGTATGTAAGCTGCCAATCGTGCTCAAGCGTGTTATGAACAAGTAATGTATTGCTGCGCTCATGCAAAGCTTTAGCGCATTGAATACTCATTGGTAAGTCGCTTTCGCCCACGCCCGAGTTAAATACTTTGTTTAAACTAAAATGCGGTTCGCCTTTTTGCGGCGCTCTTATTATTAAACCAATAGAGTGTGCTATTTGCTGTTCATCGGCATACTGAGCGTAAATATCGGGGAGAGTCTCATCCGTATGAACTATTAACATGTGTTGCTGATCGTTATCAGCAAGTCTAACAAAGCCATCTACTAGTGCATAAATAAAGCTTTCGGCTCCTGCAGCAATAGCATTTGTAGCACTTGTATTACCCTGTATTATCCCAAAAAGTCCCGATGCGGCATTATGCACACTTAACCCAAAACCAGTGGGCGACAGTGGCTGATCATTAACTACATCAACAAGTAAGTTGGACGTTTTGTGAAAATCGCCGTGGCGAGAAGAAAAAACACTCGGTAAATTAACGTAGTTACCTTGAGTACTTACTTGATGAGCACTAAAGAGTGCCATTTTGATAAAGGAAGTCATTCGGCGTCGCTGCATAGCAGGTACCCAACTAAGATTTAATACAGAGGAATCAAACCAATTACTCTCTTTTATTTGTCGCTGTTCGGGCTTTATCCATATAGCGAGTTCTTCAACAACAAATTTCACAGCTCTGCATCTTTTATAAGATATAAGGGAGGGAATTTTACCGATTTTAGCAATAGAAGTAAATAATCATTAACAAAAGGCACTGAACTAACGAGTTGTTCAGTGCCTGCTCATATTATTATGAAAGTAGAGCTATATCATTCTGCTTTAAACACTTAGCTGTACCGCCAACAACATCGTTATTATTTAACTCATTAATTAACACTTCGCCTTGAGCTTGCTGCTCATCACTAAGCGGTAAGTACGGTAATCTAAATACGGGGTTTACTGCACCTGTCATCATCATGGCGGTATTAATAGCAATCGGATTTGGCTCGCAGAACAACCAGTTCATTAATGGTTGTAATGAGGTATTTAACTCATCATTTTTAGTATCCATTAACTGACGGAACAAACCAGGAATAAGGTTAGATGTAACCGAAATAACACCGTGCGCTTTATGTGTGTGGCGCGCATCATGGCTTTCGTCATCGTTACCCGACCAACATGCAATACCTTGCTGCTCATAATGGGCTATGCGTTCATTGCCGCCACACTCTTTAACACCAATAAAATGCTCGTGCTGTGCCAGTGGCTCAATAATATCAGGTGTTAGGTCTTGACCTGTGCGCCCTGCTACGTTGTAAATAAAGGCAGGTCCAATATCTAACACACGCTTAAAGTGCTCTTTAACACCCGCAATTGACGTACGCCCGTAGTACGGGTTAATTTGCAGTGCTGCATCCATACCGCTGGCAAAGCCATACTTAGTTGCTTTAATAGCTTCACGGGTGTTGTTACTACCGGTATTACCAACAATAACCAGTTTGTCGCCATACTTGTTTGCACTGTGCGCTATAAGCATTAAATGCTCTTCCCAGTTCATTAACTGGCCTTCGCCTGTTGTGCCACCGACTACAATGCCATCAACGCCCGCTGCAATTTGTATTTCTACGAGTTCATCGTACTTTGCGAGATCTATTTCACCGTTTGCTAAGTATGGCGTTTTAATAGCTGTAATAAGGCTTGCTTGTTTAATTTTCTCTAGGGTGCGCATAAAAAATCATTATTTGTAAAACTTGCGCTATTTGTAACATAATTGCGGGTACTTTTGGAGGTGTAAGCCTACATTTAATTATAAAATCTCTTGTATTATTAAGTTTGGTAATACAAAATGAATAACTGTATATATAAACAGTATTTTATTTTTAACGATACCAGAGGCTTTATGCGTTTATCTGACTACTTAGCAACTCATTTTTATAACACCGATGAACTGTGCCAAGCATTAAATATAGATGCAGATACACTTTTAGCTTGGCAAGAGCGAAGTGTTTTCCCAAAACCAAGTTACTGTATTAAAAGCCAACTTAGCTGCAGCTCATATTCAGGCTTGTATGAATGCGAAGAGTATGACGACTATTACCCGCGCGGCTGTGTTAATTGGGGGCTGGGTCTTTTAAAACAAAAAATAGAATCATCAAGCCACGCTTTTAATTATTTTGCACAGCAATATACTGCAAGCCTAACTAAGCTCGCTCAGCAAGGATTTGCGTTTAGCGAAGAGCTATTTGGCTGTGAAATAGACGAGCACTTACAGCAAATTTGGCAACAGTTTTTATGCAGTAAGTACGGTGTACTTACTCAGAATGGTTTAATAGACGAAATAGTCTCGGTAGATATTGGCAGACTATTAGTTGACGACATTACAGAACTGCGCAGTAAAGCGAGTTTAAACCAAGAAGAAAGAGCACAACTACACCCCGCCATGAAGCTTTTAAACAAAGCGTTAGGGCATGGCGCCGATCATGAAAAACAACACACTTTGCGCACCCGTTACATAGATGCGCTTATTTTAAAATATGATTTATCTATTAAGTAACGCTAAATTTACTTTGATAAAAACGTAGTGCTAACAGACCCTAAGTCTTCGTAACTAACCGTGGTTAACTGATCTGTATTAAGCTCAACAACACCACAATAAGAGCCTGTTATAAACACTTGCCCAGTTTTTAAATTAGTTCCCTTTGCTGATAAGTAATTAACCGCCCAATAAAGTGGAAGCTGCGCAAGTTCTGCAGGATGCACACCTGCCAAGTTTAACTCCAGCTCAGTTTGCTTAACGTTGATATTTACAGTACTTGCGTTATACGCTTTGGCTTTATCTATTTGCGGGCCTAAATACACGCCTTGATTAGATAGGCCATCGGCCAGCTTTTCAATGTGAGTGCTTGGAGTGTCTTCATCAAACCTTTTTTGAATAAGCTCAAGTGCTAAATGGGCGCTGGCAAATGCAGTATCTACGTCTTCATTTGTATAGGTTTTATTACTTGGTAAATCGCTTTGCAAAATAAATGCAATTTCTGGTTCAATAAGCGCTTTATTGTTTGTTGTATACAGTGGGCAATTTTCAGCTTGTTTTATAGGTGCATGTAAAAGAGGCGCTAATATAATTGAGCCATCATCTAAAGGCAGCATACACTTCCAGCCATATACGGTTTGATCATTTAAATAAATCATCAACTTTTGTACTTCTATCGCATCGTCAGTCGAGTCTAGTACTAACTCTTTAGGAAGGTTTGAACGTGCTGGGTTTTCTTCTCTTTGTGCTAATAAGTGAGTAGCAATTAGTTTTAGCTGTATTGAGTTGTTCACATAAATCTCTTTAAAATACGTTACTGGTTAAGCAGTAAATAGGAAGGGTTACATTATTAATGTATTAGCTTAGGCATTGGAACATCATGTTAAATGCCTATAATTAAAATTGTATTTAAAACAAAGCGTGGTAATTATTTAAGTATCAATAGATTTAAGCGAACGTAAAAACAGCCCTAAGCCGCCAAACGCTAAAATTATAATAACAATCAAATCAAACGACGTCATAGTTCGCATACTAAATCGAACACTCGATATAACGCCAAATATGAGTGCGGTTAACGAGCCAAGAGATAGCACCCAGCCTAAAATATTTTTAGAATTATAAAAAATCAGACCTACACCAAAAATAAACGGGATCATAACCATGCCGCCTGTAACGCCAAAGCCACCTAAAGCATTAACACTATAAATGCGAGAACTTAGTCCAAAATTAGAGGTCACCGAAATTGCGTTTAGCAGCATATAAAAGCCACCGCACATCATAATTAGACCAATAAAAAAATGCCCTATACCACCAGAGCTTCCACCAGCACCTTTCATTATTAATTATTCCTTTTATATTTTTAGCTTAATTGTTTTAAATGATAATTGCTCGACTATTAACATTGACCGCAGCTTACATAATCAATCTGCGCACCCGCGAAAACACTTATCGCGTAATTACATGCCAAATAACATAAAACCAAGATAAAAAACCGTGCAAAATAGCCCATAACACAGACTCATTAGCACTCCATGAAATAGCAATTGCTAAGGCCGTACCGAAGGATACTCCGTATTTTACTATCTCATTTCTTGAGTTTCTCATTAATTACATTCCTAATTTTTAACTTATTAACTTATTAACTTATTAACTTATTAACTGCTTGATTTACTTACTACAACCGAAAGCTCTTTACCATCAATGTTGATACTTGCTTCTTTGCCTAGTTCAACAACTAAAGAGGGAGCCATGTGCTTTCCACCTAGCTTCAGCTCAGTTGCTAAACTAACAGTAGAATCATCAATTGGCGTTACTATAAGAGCAAAACTATACGAATTATTAACTGAAACTGATGCCTCTTCATTTGAGTTTACAACTAAAGTAGGTGAGCCAATTAGGTTTTTATTATCATAAAATTTGGCGTTCACTACAAAACTATCATTTGCTTGTGCAAATGAAACAAAGCCTAACAACGCTATAATGGCGATTAATTTTTTCATTATTATTTCCATATAAATTGCTACAGCTTAAAGCTATTAAGGTTTTTTGGCTGTGAGTTTCAGCTAGTGATTGATGTTATATCGATCACTATACTTTTCATGACTAAGGCATTTAACAGTGCCCATGAGTGTTTCTATATTTACACCAGAGTACTTTAATGTAAACAACAAATTAAATGTGTTCTTTATTTGGGTGGGTTGTGATAGCAAAACGACTCTTAATAAAGTTATGAACCTCTTTTGATTTCGACGCACTGTGCATTAACAAAAAAGAGTCCTAATAGGTAATGCCGTTCACTTAAGGTGAACGGCTTTTTTATTTCTAGCGTACCGCTGCGGTCTTGGCTTGACTGAGCGAGGAAAACTTCGCTCCCTTCGAGGTTCTAGAATGAGGCTTTCTGCCATCGTATAAAAGTATTTTAACTG
>NZ_AUTL01000263.1:0-7733 GCF_000498015.1 Pseudoalteromonas sp. TAE79 | reverse complement strand
AGCCACGGCAGAGATAAAAATTACGTAAAAAAGAGAGGTGTTTTCAGCTGTGTTGGCTGAGTGGGAAGGCGGAGTGTGCGTTGTCATTATATGCCCTGAAAGTTAAATTAAATATAAAAGAGCATAATATCGTAAAGCGCTATGGTTGAATATGCTTGTGCGGGTATAAAGGTTTTAGTTTGAAAATTTTAGCTTAAAGGCTTTAGTTTAAAGGGTTTAAAATTAGGTAACCGCCTTTTTAAATAACACAGACTGAATATTCAATAAATAATATGCACTTTATGGTCAGAGCCTGTTTACCAATATTACTGATCTCACTCATCTTGGTGTGTTTTTGCAATAACATAAACTGACATGGAGTTAAGTAATTGTTTACATGTGGTTATTTGGTGGTTAAGGTAAATGCATTGTAGTATTGGGATATTTTTGGGTTTATAAAGCGACAAATGTCGTAGACTAAGTTGTTATAACGAATATGGATATTTCATTTGAAACTTGATAGTTATAAAGTAAATAGGAAACATAGAGAGCAGATAGCAAAAGCTGACTGTACTCAATGGATTGTAAGTGAATGGGAAGAGGTTAGACTTTTTACTGTTGCTAAAAAAAATGAATGGGTTTGCACTAAAAATTGTTTATGAGCAATCGAGGGAAATGGTAAAAATTTTACCGAACTAGGAAGAACAGATAAAGATTTAGCCTATATAGCTAAGTATGTTACAAACCATAATCATGAATGGCATGGCTATCCTGTTACACCATCAAGAAGTGCTGATCGCCCACCTACAGCAATTTTAGACTGCTGGAGGAATAGAAATATTATTACCAAATCTCAACAAGGTAAAATCGTAAAGGGGAAATGGTAAATGAGTGTTTCAAAATTTTCTATAAGCATAGAAGGAGATTATGTAGACTCATATATTTATTCTGGCTTTCTAGTCCTAGTAGATATTGATTACAATCTGTCTATATACAAATGGGAAAAGTTGATTGCAAGTGGGCTAAAAGGTGTCGATCTCCTGAAGTCACTTTCACTTAGAAGTTTAATGATTGATAGTCGAAACTCCATTCCTAAAAACTCTTTGATTGAAGTCGTAATATCAAAAGAAAATTTAAATTCAGCAAAACTTTTTGCTCATGAAATCGGCGTGTGGCCTTCCGATATAAATGTCTATTCTAATAAGTTGTTCATCTCCTCAGAGAATGGGGTTGCTAGATTAAGTTTGGACTATAATACTGGCTCGTTGGATAATGAAATTAAACTGTTTGATGAAATGTGCTTCTCTTTATCTCCTAATTCATTTGGTCGTTTGGCTTTTGCAGCAGGTAAAGAAGGTGTTTTTACATTAATACCACTTTCACAATTCCATAATAGAAGTGATGTTAAACAGCTGATAAATGAAACTTGTATGGATCTGGATTGGCAATCTACCAAGTTACTGGCTCAAACTAACCAAGGAGTCATTGAAGCAACATATTCTAGTATGCCTTCAAAAGGTAGTTTTGATGAAGATAAAGCATTTTTCAATGCTGTGAAAGTAAATAAAAAAGTTCCCCCCAAAATTAACACTAATACAAACGTTCAAGCATCTTGGATTGCTGGTGATAAGTTATATTCATTAAAACATGATGGAGGAATTAAAGTTATAAATTTAAAAAATGATAATTCTGAATTTGAATTTGAATCAACTATTGATAAAAAATTACTTCGTGCTAGAACCGCCGCTTTTGGTACAGTATTAGAAACTAATGATGAACTGATTGGATTAATTGGAAATGAAAAAATACATTTAGCTAACGAGCCTGTAAGTTGGAGAGTATTTCCTAGAGCAAAAAATTATGCAAACCAGTTACATGTCATCCAAGATGATAGACTTGAAATAACGATAATAGAATCCACAGCTGATAATAATTATGGCTTTGATACTGAGAAAATAGACCAGCAGGGTTAGTGCTAATTCGTTATAACAAGTAGTTAAACCTATCATCGCTAATCCATAGCTAGCTTAAAAGTATTTTTAGCACTATTCATAGTGCTAAATCCTCCCCAATCACTGCCTACCCCTCAAAGTTATCAAAGTACTCTTTTTGCAATTCTATAGTCAGTGCTTTTGGGCGAATGCCTTGTACTAGGCCGTATACTTCTTCTTTTGTGTAACCTACCGAATTTAAAATAAGCGCAGCGACCAACCCTGTGCGACCAGTGCCGCCTTTACAATGTATGGCAATGGTTTGTTTGTGTTGTATGGCCTGTAATATGTCGGTTTTGTGGGTGTTCCAGCTTGATGTAAAAGGCTGTTTGGGTGCTTCGTCGTCATTTATAGGTAAATGAAACCACGTTATATCGTGCTTATTGCACTCACTATTAATTGTTTGTACGTTGTTTTTTTCAAGTTCTTTTTGCGGCATAAGCGAAAGCAGTATGTTAGTGCCAGCGGCCTTTAATGTGGCGATTGAATCCGCTAGGTTTTGTGTTTTTGTACTAGGGTCTGCTTATCTTTCGAGGTTAACTTTGCAGCAGCATGTTTGGTTTTTAGGCAAGGCAGAGCTTATGTAGTGTGGTGGTTTCCCATAAATAGGCGATAACGCAGTATAAATGCCAAACATGCGCTGCCCGAAGGGTTCTGCCTAGGGGGGATTGACTCTTTGTTGCTCTGCTTTTACTTAGCCCACTAGGTTACAAGCCTCGCGCCGCGATTAAATCCCCCCTAGATTGAACAAATTTAATCCTGAAAGGTCAGCAGGCCCTGAGCAAGGCGTAAAAATAATATTTGCGCCGTTATTAAGTGATAAAACATCGTATGGGTGCGCGCTCATGGTAAGTCCTTTATTTTTAATGAATTTGCTTTTATACACTCACTATAGCGTGTTTTAGTTACAAGTTTAAGATTGAATAATAAGCATAAATGCTAGATACTGTTTTTATATACAGTTATGGCGATATTATGAAAAAAGAATTACCAGCAAAATACTATTTAGCGCATTTTAGAGAGCTTATTGAGTTTGTAACTAGTAAATGTATGCATTTACTTGAGCCCAAACACAGCGAATTTATTAGTAAAATTAACCAGCTAGATGAGCAAAGCCAATGCATGTTGGCGCGTGTGTACTCGCGAAAGCCTTATTTAGTGCAGGCGCAATCGCTTAATTATGAAGAAATAACCTCGCCGCATCAGGCTATTTATACGCTAAAAAAAGCCGGTATTTTATTTGAGCCAAACGAGCAGCATTATTCGCAGCTTTTAGCGCACTTAACTAAGTCTTCTTTGGTTGAGTTGCTAAGTAATTACAGTGAGCAAATAAGTTTTAAAAAGAGTGCCGCTAAAGGCGCACTGGTGGATATTGCGCGGGAGTTTTTTAAAGACTGCCCACAAGAGCTTGCGCCACTTAATAGCCAGTATGTAATTAATAACCGCAGTGATTACTACGAGTATTTTGAGTTTTTATTTGCAGGTAAACTAAGCAGTGGTGATGTGAATCATCAAAACCGTTTTGTAATGCGAGACTTAGGCTTAACCGCTACACGCGAAGGACATAGCGAGAGCTTGTCACGCTTTGAAACACTTGACGAAGCGCAATCAAACTATTTACTAAACCGTTACCGGTTAGCATTTAAAAATATAACAGATGAGAGCGACTATGTTGCTCTAGCGTCGCAGGTTTTAGTGCAAGCTGCACATAGTGCAATAGCCGTTGTATTAAAAAACAAACTATTAGTTAGGCTTTATAGGCAGCTAAAAACAGTTGATAGCGAACTTGCTTTTAGTTTACTTGAAGGGTGCGTGGATGATAGCGAAGCACAAGAAATTCAAATAAGAGAGCAATACAGGCTTGGTAATAAAGAGTGGGTAAAAGCTCGATTAGAAGCCATTATCGAAAATCCACTTACTGATGATTTACTGTATTTTGCTGACGACTTTTTAATGCGTAAGTTTAATAAAAAAACACGTTCGCGTTTAAGTGCCATGCTTGCCGATACTCAGTGCGTGCTAGAAATAGATGAACTGTACAGAGGAGAAGTAGAGCAGGGCGTAAACGATTATTATACTCGCCAAGGTATGGCTGTATTTAATACCGAAAACACGCTTTGGCAAAGTTTGTTTGGTTTAGTATTTTGGCATGAGTTATTTATAGAGTCGCCTTATCCGCCATGCAATGAGTTTGATATTTATCCGCAAGTATTAAGGCTTGGTAATTTTTATGAAGCGCAGCAAACACAGATAAATGAGCGCTTAGCACAATGCCAGACGTCGCAAGCATTACTTAATTTGGTATGTAAAAATGCAGCGCAATATTTTGAGCAACCTAACGGCTTGTTTAGATGGCGTAGCAATTTATTAGAGCCACTAGAAGCGCTTATTTTAAACAGCCCTATTAAGGCGTTAATTGCGCACTTAACAGCCATGAGTAAACATTATTTACAGCTAAAAGACGGCTACCCCGACTTAATGGTCATTAATAATGGCCAAGTACATTTTGAAGAGGTAAAAGCCCCAGGCGATAAGCTTAGGCGCAACCAACTTACCACTATTGATAATTTAAAAAATGTGGGCTTTACAGTACACATTGCTGCGGTTAAATGGTTTGTAGATCCTAACCGTGTTTACAGCATCGTTGATATAGAAACCACCGGCGGCTTAAAAGGCGGTAACCGTATTACCGAAATAGGCCTTGTAAAAGTGCAATACGGTAAAGTAATTGATACTTGGACAAGCTTAGTTAACCCCGAGCGCCATATACCTGGCTTTATTACGTCATTAACCGGTATTAGCGACAGTATGGTTTACAACGCGCCTGTATTTGTCGATATAGTTAAGCCGCTATTAGATAAACTCGCAGGCAGTATTTTTGTAGCCCATAACGTTAACTTTGACTACGGCTTTATTAAAAAAGAATGCGAGATGGCAGGGCACTTTTTTAAAATGCCAAAAATGTGCACCGTGGTTGAGTCGCGCAAAGCGTTTAAAGGCTTAAAGTCGTATTCGCTGGGCAATCTCTCATCGCACTTTAATTTAAATTTGACCAGCCATCACCGGGCACTTGCCGATGCAACCGCGACTGCAGAGTTGTTGTTACTTATTCAGCAATCCCAAAGTAGTGAATAAGCAGTAAATCTTAACGCAAGAAGTAGTATGCACTTTTAAGGCACTTAGCTTGTTTTAGGTAAGTGCTTTTTTCGTGGTAAAAAACCAGTAACCAACATAGTGCCTACAATTACAAATAGTGCGCCTAATAATGTATTTGGCCCTATTTGCTCATCTAAAAATAAATGCCCCCAAAATATGCCAAATAATGGAATTAAAAATGTAACCGTGAGTGCTGAGGTTGGGCCTATATCTTCGATTAATTTAAAAAATAATATATACGCAAGCGCGGTACATACTACGCCCAGTACTAATACACCTAGCATAATGTTGGTGGTTGGAACTTCACGTATTGGCATAAATAAGATAAGCGGCAATACCATCAAGGTTGAAGCCCACATTGAGCCATGAGCGTTATCGAATGGAGCAAGCTTTGGCGCATTTTTAGTGTAATGCGATGCAATGGCATAGCAAAGTGAAGCACTCAATGCTGCTATTATAGACATTATTGATTGACTATTTAATACAAAGTGATTTTGCCCAACGACTATTGCAACTCCTATTAAGCCAAGTAGTAAACCAAGCACCATACTTTTATTGGGCTTTGTTTTTGTCCATAAAATACCAACTACTGCGCCCCAAATAGGGGTTGTTGAATTTAAAATTGATAAAGTAGAAGCGCTTATAGTTTGAGCTGCGTAAGCAAAAAATAAAAATGGTAGAGCAGAATTAAACGCGCCTATAATAAAAAAGTGTTTTTTGTGTTCAGTAAAGGCTAAGCGGCGTTTTAAATACAAAGCAACAATAAATAAAGTAACTGCAGCAAAGCCTACTCTAAGCTCAATTAATACCGCAGGCCCCAAGCTGTTAGCGGCCATTCGCATAAATAAAAAAGAAGCGCCCCAAATAGCGGCCAGAAAAAATAATCGCAGTAAGCTTGCTAAGGTCATGATAGTATTTTAATTATGCTGATTGGCTTTTAGAATAACAGGGTTTATAAAAAGTGTAAGCCATATTCGGAACTGGCATATAAAAATAATAAATTAAGGATAAGAATGAAAAAGTTCTCAGTAGCTTCTATGGTATTTATTACTTTGTTGGGGGGATGTAATTCAAGCCCAATCAACCTTTACAGTGATACCACCATGAAAAAGAATGAATATAATGGTATTAAAGCGTATCGAAAAGGACAGTTTGAGGCCGCTTTTAATTATTTAAAAGAGCCTGCTGGACTAGGCTATAAAAGTGCACAATACACATTGGCATTTATGTTTTTGAAAGGCCAATACTTGGAGCAATCTACTAAACTAGGGATGGGCTGGCTAGGTGTTGCAAAGGAAGCGGGGGTTGAAAATTGGTCTGCGCAATACGATGTATTTTACAGTGCAGCGACTGTGCAGCAAAAACAAGAAATAGACGAAATAGTTGCGTTGTATATAACGCAATTTGGCGTTAAAGCACAAAATATGACCTGTCGTCGTTCAACTTCGCCTAGGCGCACATTTGGTGAAGTTAAAATTGATTGCACTAAGCACGAAGGTATCGTTACCGAGTACGACGTACAAATAATAGAATAGAGTTATGGCTTTTCTAGCTTTTTTTCAAAGTCGCTTTTAACAATATCGAGTGCTTTTAAGACCTCTTCTGGAGCAACATTGTGTTGCTCTAGTATCATAATTAAATCTACTGCAAGTTTAATATGTGTAGGGGCTTGATCAAGTGGGTTGGTCATTTAACTCTTTCTTTTTTGATATTTGACTAATGGCGACATTTATTGCTGTTTGCACACGCTGTTCCATATGTATGCGTTCTGATTGCGGTAAATAAAACGCCATATCTACATCGTAGCGAATATATCGTGGCGGGAGCTGATTTAGTACCGTACAACAAAAGTCAGCCATTACATCTTCACCATATTTTTCATCAAGTTTAAGTTTGATAATTTCTTCAACTACAATCTTTTCGTAATAGTTGTGTATATCTTCGTGTAATCGCATATTCCCACCGCTTTAAAATAATCCGTTTAACTGAGTCTATACTAAGGCTTACTATAAATCGATAGCGGCTTTAAATAGTTGTTTATGAACATTAATTAGTGAACTCAAATTACGCTGATAACCGCCACCTAAAGCGCACATTAGTGGGATTTGATGTTGCTTACAGAAGTTGAGAACAAACAAGTCGCGCTCATATACGCCATTGAGAGATATATTAAACAAGCCTAACTCGTCTTTAGTGTAAATATCAGCGCCTGCATTATACAAAATAATATCAGGGTTATGTATGCGCACGCAAAAATCGAGAGCTTGCCTTAATGTAACAAGGTACTCATCATCGGTTGTTTTAGCGGGCAATGCAAAATCGTAAGTAGACTCTTGTTTATTACGCGGGAAATTTTGATCACAATGAATTGAGCAGGTAATAATTTGATTATAGTTTTGAGTGATTTTCGCTGTGCCATCGCCTTGGTGTACGTCGCAATCAAAAATTAAAACAGTGTCGGCTTGCTAATGCCGTTCACTTAAGGTGAACGGCTTTTTTATTTCTAGCGTACCGCTGCGGTCTTGGCTTGACTGAGCGAGGAAAACTTCGCTCCCTTCGAGGTTCTAGAATGAGGCTTTCTGCCATCGTATAAAAGTATTTTAACTG
>NZ_AUTL01000262.1:0-5626 GCF_000498015.1 Pseudoalteromonas sp. TAE79 | reverse complement strand
CTATCTACAGACGGTTTAATTTATGGTCCAAAAAAGGGATTTTGAATGAACTGTTTCGCGCATTATCTCGTGATGCGGACATGGATTGGGTCTTCATTGATGGCAGTATTGTCAGGGCTCATCAACATAGTTGCGGTGCAAGAACTGCTGACAATGAATCAATTGGAAAGAGCCGAGGTGGAAATTCTACGAAAATTCATCTTGCAGTCGATAGCGGAGGGTTGCCTGTTTATTATGAATTATCCTGTGGAAATACGCATGATATCGTCCATGCAGAGTCACTCGTAGCTAATTGCCCAACAAGTAATATGGTTGTCGCAGATAAAGGCTACGACAGTGAAAAACTGAGAGCGTTTGTTCGTGATAATAACGCTACACCCGTTATTCCACGTAAGGGCAACAGTTTAGTAGGCAATGAAGATATTGACTGGTGCATGTACAAATATCGGCACTTGGTTGAGAATGCATTTGGCCGTATTAAGCAATATAGAGGGATAGCCACGCGGTATGAAAAGCTTGAACGAAATTATCATTCAATGCTCGCTTTAGCATTTACTATGATGTGGCTACCAATGTGGGCTGATTGATATATGTACTACAAAGATCAACAGCCCCTAAACACGCGCTGCCTGAATTAATTGAAGGCACCAATGCAATTGGTGTCTTCAGCCAATATTTCGGGGTGGCTATTAGTGTATTTATATTTATTAAAGAAACTATTACCTAATAATATTTGATAATGATTCAACCATATACCTGTTTATCATATTGTAATAACCCACTACTATCCGTACCTAGCTATATTGATAGGCCTTACTTTACGTAGATATCAATTGAATCAAATAAGTAGAGTGATTTAAAAACACGATATTATTTTTGTAATAAATTTTTAAAAGGGTTTGTTTTTACTAAAACTGACTCAACATAGTAAATACTGGTAAAACACCTACTCAATGGAGAAACTAATGACTCACCCTATTATTAATGACTTAGAAAAGCGTTACACAGCAAAACGTTACGATGCAACGAAACGTGTATCTCAAGACGATTTAGCCGTTATTTACGAAGCTATGCGCCTATCTCCATCATCTATTAACTCGCAGCCTTGGAAATTCATCGTAATTGAATCAGATGAGGCTAAAGAGCGTATGCATAGTACATTTGCTAATAAATTTGCGTTTAACCAGCCACATATTAAAACAGCTTCGCATATAATATTGTTCGCTCACAATCCTAAATATACCCGCGATGACTACGCACAAGTTATTGATGCAGATATTAAAAATGGCCGTACTAAAGCAGAAAATCGCGAACAAGCTTTTGGTGCTTATGCGTTTGTTGATATGAATACTGATGAGCAAGGCGTTAATGAAGAGTGGACTAAAGCACAAACTTACATTGCACTGGGTAACACTATGCATGCCGCTGCACGTTTAGGCATTGATTCAACCCCAATGGAAGGCGTAGATGCACAGCTGATTGGCGAAGTCTTTGAAAAAGAACTTGATGGTTACGTATGCGACGTCGCATTAGTACTTGGCTATCATGATAGCGCTGAAGATTATAATGCTAAATTACCTAAATCTCGCTTAGCAAAAGAGCAAGTTATTCAGGTTTTATAAGTAATACGTTATAAACTTAAATGATAACAATATTAAAAAACCACTTATTTAAATAAGTGGTTTTTTTGCTTTAAAGCAGTTTAACTTACTTTGCGCTGTGCAGCCTGAATGTATTGCACTAAATCTTCAATAGAAAGCACGGTCATATTATGTTTATTAGCATAATCACTCACCTCAGGTAAGCGCGCCATTGAACCATCAGGATTTGTCAGTTCGCAAATTACGCCAAATGGTTTTAAGCCGGCAAGTTGCATTAAATCAACGGATGCTTCGGTATGACCGCGACGCACTAATACGCCACCCGTTTGTGCCTTTAAACCAAATACATGCCCTGGGCGCGATAAATCACTTGGTTTTGCATTATCCGCTGTCGCTGCTTTTATAGTAGTTACTCTATCAGCAGCAGACACACCTGTTGTTACGCCATGCTTAGCTTCAATAGTGACTGTATAAGCGGTGTTATTTTGACTCGTATTGTTAGCTACCATTTGCGGTAAGTCGAGCTGTTTAATGCGCTCATCCCCCATGCATAAACAAACAATACCGCTGCCTTCGCGGATCATTTCGGCCATTTGAAAAGTCGTTAAATGCTCAGCTGAAAAAACAAAGTCACCTTCATTTTCACGGTTTTCATCATCAACAACAAGTACGCCTTGGCCTTGCTGTAGTGCAGTGATGGCGCTTTGTACGCGGGTATGGCTTTCGCCGAATTGAGTAAGTAGAGACTGAATCATCATTATATTCCAAATAAAAATAATAGATTCAGGACTGTGAAAGGATCAGTAATACATCACTTAAATTTAAAGCGATCACTACCAAAATAGCTTAAATAAAATAACAAAAAGCACGCAGCAAAATGCAGCGCACACTGTTATACCAATAACATTAAATTAGTGACTAATTATAGCGCAAAGAAAATAGCTCACTTAACGCGATACAACGGTCATGTCTTTAATAAAATTGGTTTTAGTATAATAAGCCATATTCTCTTTCATCCGGACTGTAACCGTCGGCTCTGGCATCTCACCAGATCTGCTTGACCTTTACTTAACCTAAAATAAGTTAAATAAAGCGCTCGCGGGCTCGTTTAAGTCATAAAAAACATTAAACATACCGCCGGTGGGGAATTTCACCCCGCCCTGAGAATTTACAGTAAGTATTAGCACTTACTGTAGGCATATTATACGCTTGTATTTATTTGTTTTTCAAAACTAAATACAATAAAAACTACGAAAGTTGAATATTTAACGATGCGCGATCTACTATACCTTCGTTTATATCAGCAACTAGCGTACAGGTAGCACCATTTACCAAATTTAAGTTAGGTTGAACGTGCCCTATATCCGCATCAAAAATTACAGGAAATAAACACCCACCTAGCGCTACATCTAACGCATGGCGATAATCAAAGGCATCGTAATGACCTTGTGTTATTTCACTTCGCCCTAAAACCAAGCCATTGATATCATCAAATATACCGGCTAATTTTAATGACAGTAAAAATCGTGCAACGGTTGTGGGTGTTAGCTCTGAGTTTTCGAGGTATAAAATAAGCCCTTCGGGCGCACTGTTCTTTTTAAACTCATGCAGCGCTAAAAATGGTGAGTCGAGCAATAAACCTACGGTATCTAAACATCCACCAAATAACCGACCAGACATTTCTATGGTACGTTTATCTGTGTAGTTTAAACATTGCCAGTTTGTGGGCTCACTCGGGCTGAGTAATTCGTTCGGATTTTGCGCGTAATTAGGCTTATTTTTTTGGTATAAAGAAGAAGGACCTTGCTCAAACTTACTACCGGCTTCGTAGGTCAGAGTTTCAAATATTTGTAAGCTGTACGGATTTTTTTCATCTGGATGTAATTGCATAAGATTGGCGCTGTGAAGGGTTGCCCATTGGCACTTAGCAGTGAGTGCACATGCAATAGTACTCACATCAGAAAAACCAACTAACCACTTAGGCTTTGCTTCTTTAATGGCGTTAAAATCAAGTAGTGGCAGTATTTCCATTGCCAGCTCACCACCCATTGGCGGCATAATCGCATCTATTTCATCATCTAAAAAAAAACCCATTAGCTGCTTAGCATGCGCTTTAGCATTAAGCTGTTCACGTGGTTTGTTTTGACGTAAAAACTCGCCTTCAACAACATCATACCCTCGTTGTTGTAGTCCATTTATAACTATATCTAATCGTCCGTGATACTTTTCTTTTAGCCCAGATGAAAGCGAGCAAATAGCAATTTTAGAGCCTACTTTTAAAGGCGCTGGGTAAAGTATATTAGCCATTGAGTGTTCCTTTTTAATAATACCAACCTGCATAAATCTTTGATCAATTTAACGAATTAAATTGCACTATAACGTCGTTAAAAGTTTTTTATTTAGAACAACTAGATATAAAAACTTTTGCCTAGTTCTAGCGTAATTTTCTTAACGTTAAATAGACCCCATATATAAGCAGATTGGTATAAAGTGATTATGTACCTATATCATCATGCTCACTCTTTATGCAATATGAACACCCTTATCAGTATAGTGATTTATTTAAGGCATAAAAAAACCGATGTAAATACATCGGTTTTTATTTAAAACGTTAAAGTGAGTTATGCGTTAAAGATACTCAACTTCAATGATTTCGTACTCAACGATACCTTTTGGCGTTTGGATAGACACTGCATCGTCTACTTGTTTACCAATTAAGCCACGTGCAATCGGTGAATTAACAGAAATTAAGTTGTTTTTAATATCTGCTTCATCATCGCCTACAATACGGTATTTTACTTCTGCATCAGTATCTACATTTACTATAGTTACTGTTGTGCCAAAAATAACTTTGCCCGTATTTGGCATTTTAGTTACATCGATAATTTGAACATTTGAAAGCTTTGCTTCAATTTCTTGAATACGACCTTCACAAAAACCCTGTTGCTCACGTGCAGCGTGGTACTCAGCGTTTTCTTTTAAGTCACCGTGTTCACGCGCAACAGCAATGTCGGCGATAATTTTTGGACGGGTAACTGTTTTTAATTCGTTAAGCTCTTTGCGCAGTAAATCTGCGCCACGAACTGTCATCGGAATTGATTGCATACTTTTCTCACTTAACACCAAGGCCCTAGTTGGCCTTGGCACATTTCCTTAGTTCAATCGCAGGTGTAGCTCTTGAACTGACGTTACTTTACTACGGTCATCTGCTTTGTTAGCAGTACAGTTAGCAAAAGCCGCGTTCAAGGTTGTCGTATAGTTGGTTTTATTTTGCAATGCACCACGACGTAACACCTTCGAATCTTCGATCGCTTGACGACCTTCGGTGGTATTAACGATATAGCTGTACTCTTTATTCTTGATATAATCAAGAATATGCGGTCGGCCTTCATATACTTTGTTTACACGTCGTACTTCAATGCCAGCTTCTTCAAGAGCTTGTGCCGTGCCACCTGTTGCGTCAAGTTCAAAACCTAAGTCGGTCATGATCTTGGCTAATTCAACAATGCGTGGCTTATCGCTATTACGAACAGATAATAACGCGCGACCACCGCGTGGTAAAGTGTTGCTTGCACCTAATTGTGCTTTTGCGAATGCTTCGGCGAAAGTATCACCAACACCCATCAC
Organism: Pseudoalteromonas sp. TAE79; assembly: GCF_000498015.1. NCBI lineage: Bacteria > Pseudomonadati > Pseudomonadota > Gammaproteobacteria > Alteromonadales > Pseudoalteromonadaceae > Pseudoalteromonas > Pseudoalteromonas sp. TAE79. The sequence goes on along the minus strand of NZ_AUTL01000262.1, from coordinate 398 downwards.
TTCACCCGTTGAGCGCATCTCAGGGCCACGAATTGGATCCACACCCTGAAACTTAGCAAATGGTAAAACAACTTCTTTAACGCTGTAATAAGGAGGGATCACTTCTTTAGTAATACCTTGGTTTGCCAAAGACTGACCCGCCATACAACGAGCCGCCACTTTTGCAAGCGCTACACCGGTTGCTTTTGATACAAACGGTACAGTACGTGCGGCACGCGGGTTAACTTCAATTAAGTACACTTTGCCATCTTTTACAGCAAACTGTGTATTCATTAAGCCAACAACACCAAGCTCAAGCGCCATATCGGTTACTTGCTTGCGCATTACATCTTGCACTTCTTGCGATAAAGAATGTGCTGGTAATGAACATGCTGAGTCACCAGAGTGAACACCGGCTT
>NZ_AUTL01000261.1:0-818 GCF_000498015.1 Pseudoalteromonas sp. TAE79 | reverse complement strand
CCAGCGTCATCAGCGCCCGCAGCAAGATCCGGCGCAGGCTCTGCTGGTCAAGGCCGGTCATGGGGCGTTGTATCTTGGCCTGTTGCTGATGCCGATAACCGGGGTAATGGTCATGCTGGGTGGTGGCCACGGGATTACGGCTTTCGGTATCGAGCTTTTGATATAATCATTTTAGTAAAAACGAAAAGCGAAGGACTCATAATCCAGCGGGAAATTACTGCGTTCATCACTCAGCGATTAAAACTCAAAGTGAATGAATCGAAAAGTCGAGTCGGTCCCGTATCAGGCTCGAAATTTCTCGGGTTTACCTTCCGTTACGCTCAAGTGCAGATCCACGAACAGGCGCTAAAGAAATTCAAAGCAAATGTAAGAGAACTCACTAACCGCAACTGGGGGATCTCAATGACCCTACAAATTCATAAACTCACACAGTATTTGCGCGGCTGGGGGAACTACTACCTAATAGCCAACGCTTATCAGCTAACGGTGGATTTAGATCACTGGATCCGACGTAGGATAAGAATGTGCTACTGGCGGCAATGGCGTAAACCTCGCACCAAAGTACGCAGTTTAATGAAATTGGGTGTTAGCGAGCGACTCGCCATAGCCTGTGGTATCACCAGTAAAGGCCCTTGTAGAAGCTCAAAAACAAAAGGAATTAACATTGCGCTAGGTAATGACTATTTAGCATCACAAGGTTTAGTGTCATTGAAAGATATTTGGATCAATATTCATTACGGGAGATGAACCGCCCATTGCGGACCCGCATGATGGGTGGTGTGGGGGCTGGAGGTTAGAGACCTCCGGCTACCCGATTA
>NZ_AUTL01000260.1:0-17285 GCF_000498015.1 Pseudoalteromonas sp. TAE79 | reverse complement strand
GTGGCGGAAAAGTACGGGTCGAGTATCAAGCCTGTTTTGTCGCTTATAGTTTGGCAAAAATCATCTGTACTTAAGCTTTCGCAGTAATCACTGGTGCGGCGATCTTGCCAAACAATCGCATTGTAAATAGGTTTTCCTGTTTTTTTATTCCACACCAAGGTAGTTTCGCGTTGATTGGTTATACCAATGGCAATAACTTCTTCAGGCTTCACATTGTTTTTAGTTAACACTTCACGGCTAGTACTAAGCACTGTTTGCCAAATATCGTAAGGGTCGTGTTCTACCCAACCATTTTTTGGAAAGTGCTGAGAAAACCCTTGTTGTGCTGTACCAAAAACGTCAGCATCCTTTGTAAACAAAATGGCCCGAGAGCTTGTGGTTCCTTGATCAATCGATAGTATGTATTTAGACATAATTATTAATATTATTTATCTTATTTATCTTATATATAACTAGATTGCCTTTAACGCTAGCTAATGGCAATGGTTTTTCTTAAAATATTTGTATAAAAGTAAAATATGCTTGTTTTTAAAGATAAGTTTCTTATATAAAAGCTGTTTTACTTTAGAGGATTTTTAAGTGTGAACACGACTATTTAAACAAAAAGCAGCTTTGAATTTTCACTACTTACTGTGAGGACTTGTTTGTTGCCAGTCCATACCGGTAGAAAAGCGATTATCAAACCCACGCCACTGTGGCAGTGGCTTGCCATCAACAACAGCTTGGTCGCCGCTTTGTGGTAAATCTAAGTATTTACATTCGCTGGCGATACCTTTTACGTGGCAATCCATCATAGCAAGTACAAAGTGTTTATTGATTTCGTTTAGCGTGCGCATAGACCACGATGGCTCGTAGTAATGACCTATATCTAACTCACTGCTACTTTGTGCAATAGCTGGAGCTGGGTGCGGTGCAATATTATGGCGTGCATTTTTGTAAGTAAGCATGTACTTATTTTCGCTGCCCGTTTGGTTATAAAGGCTTTTAATACCTTCATACCCAGATATATCATCTAAACTACCGGATATATAAAGCGAAGGTACTTTAATATTTCCCATCGCTTTGGCATCAAATATATCGTGCTGTCCGCCCCAAGGCGCAAAGGCCACCATCGCTTTTATACGTGGGTCTACTTTTGGATTTTGGTATTGCCCACCAGCACAGCTGTTTAGTAATTGTTGTACTTTTTTTAATTTGAGCTGGGTCTTTCATACCCGTAAACATAGCCGTAGTTTGCTCATTAAAAGCATAACAACCACCAATAGTATTTACCGCGCCATAGCCACCCATTGAGTAACCAATTACGCCAGCGTTTTTGCTATCTACTTGCTTGCTTGCAAAGTTTTTTTGCTCGTTAAAGTAATTAATAACAAATTGCTGATCGCGCGAGCGATTTATAAGCGTGCTAAAAAAGCCCGAAAATGGTGCGTTTTTAAAATCAATATCAGCATTGGTTGAGTCGGTATGATCAATTGCTACAACAATGTAGCCATTCGAGGCTAAATGCTCACCAAGGTAGTACATAATGGTGCGATAGCCAGTATAGCCGTGAGAAAGCACAATAACAGGGTAATGCTCTTTATTATTAATGGCTACATCGCGCATAGCATCGGCTTGCAGAGTAAATTTTTTACCTGAGCGAGTTTGATCGGTGTAGCTGGTAAGTGGCGTTTGTGCTGTATTTGCAGCCGGATACCATACCTCGACTTTTAGAGGACGATCATTTTTACGTTGTGTAGCTGGGTCAAATTGCTCAGGGTTAACTAAATCAAGTGTTTGCACTCCTACACTATAGCTACCTTTGGCTGCAAGCTCTGGGAGTACTTCGCTAGTGATTGGAGGATATAGTTGCTCTGGTTTATTAGACTCAGCAAAGGTTACACTGGCAGATAAACTACACGTAGCGAATAATATAGCTTTTGAAAGCGCTTTGAGTGCGTGTGTCATTGTGTGTCCTTGTTGTGTGTTTTTATTTTGTTAGTTCAGCCGACTCAATAGCGTAGTTATATTTCAGTTGCCATTGTGCCCGTAAGGTATCCATTATGTTCATAACTCGTAAGCAAGTACTTAGTGGTAACACGCTGCTTTGCGTCTGTTTTTGTAATATACACTGCGTAACATGTGCAATTTCAAACTTAAAGTTTTCATCATCACTAAAGCCGTATTCAAAGTGTTGCGAGTCTTGGCCATATATATGGAGTTCTATAGATTGTGCGCCTACAAATTCAGGAATGCGAATGAAGCCAAGCTCACCATTAATACATGCCTCAGTTGGGCCGCTTTGTTGGAGTGCACTAGCAAGAGATGCAAACTGCCCGTTACCGTAATCAACTATAGCAGTGCTTCGCTCATCAACACCGGTTATGCTTTTGTGTACAAAAGATTTGATTTGTTCTGGGGCTTTATTAAATACCACATCAGCAATAGAAATAGGGTAAATACCTAAATCTAGCAGGGCGCCACCCGCTGTTGTAGGGTTCATTAAACGATGCGTGCTTGCAAAGCTGCCAGGTAAGCTAAAGTTCGCATTCACGCTATGTACATTACCAATAATATCTTCGCTTAGGAGTTGCTGTAATTTTACTATTGCCGGTAAAAAACGCATCCAAACGCCTTCCATTAAAAAGCAATTTTTCTGCTTTGCAAGCTCGGTGAGGCTTTCCAATTGCTGAGCATTAACAGTAATTGGTTTTTCGCTTAGTACATGCTTATTGTGTGTTAAGCACTGCGCTATCGTTTTAAAATGTTGCTCATGCGTATTAGCAATATATATAGCGTCTATATTTGGGCATTGCATAAGAGCTTGATAGCTTTCATAACCTTTAATATTGTACGGTGTTGAAAATTCTCTTGCGCGCTGCTTACTCGTTGATGCAGCGCCAATAAGCTGAGCATCGCTGCAATGCGCAATGCTTTTAGCAAAGGTGTGAGCTATATTGCCACACCCAATAATTCCCCAATTAACCTTTGCCATGCTTATTCCTTAATAGTGTTTAAAAAGACGTAACTTGTAACCCTGAACCCGGTGAACATACGTAAATATCGGCATTTAAGTTAAAACGTTCAAAGTAGTGCTGCTCAACGGCAGCTTTAATAAGGGGAACTTCCGCATCACGACATAAACATACAATAGCACCACCAAAGCCGCCGCCGGTCATACGAACTGCACCACGATCTCCCATGGCTTCTTTACAAATCTCTACTAGGCCATCGGTAGCTGGTACTGTTACTTCAAAGTAATGCTTAAGTGACTGGTGCGATGCAGCCATTAGTTCACGTAATGCGTCAATATCGTTATTTTGTAGCGCAATAGTAGCGGCAATTACACGCTCGTTTTCACTAATAACATGGTGCGCACGTTTGTATTCGTTTTCACTTAAGGCACCTTTCGTTGCTTCAAGCAAAGGCATAGTGGCTTTGCGAAGCGTAGCTACATTCATTTTTTCAGCTGCTTGCTCACAGTCAACACGACGCTGGTTATACTCGCTATCCACCAGCTTACGTGGGTAGTTAGAGTTAACAATAACAATATTTAAATCATCCGGTACTTTTACTGACTCAGTTGCTAAGTTTTCACAATCAATTAAAAGGGCATGGCCGCTTTCGCCTTTTGCCGAAATAAGCTGATCCATAATGCCTGATTGACAATGCATAAAGTCGTTCTCGGCTTCCTGACCCAGCAATGCAATTTTTTCTTCACTTAAACCAAGCTGTGCAATATGGTTAAACATACCACCTATAGCTACCTCTAATGCAGCTGAAGACGATAAGCCACTGCCTTGTGGTAAATTACTGTCGATAAGCAAATCGGCGCCGCGTAAAGTATGGCCTGCGCGCTTCAATACAAATGACACGGCACGAATATAGTTACCCCATTGCGATTGTCCTTCGCTGATAGCTTCATCAACACTAAAGCTGTCTTTTTCGCCTGGATAACTTAACGAATGTACGGTAATAATATTGTCGTCACGCTCTTTAAACATAACTTGAGTACGAAACTCTAAAGAACACGGAAATACAAAGCCATCGTTGTAATCGGTAAATTCACCAATTAGGTTTACACGTCCGGGTGCTGCAGCAACACCTTGAGCAGGTGCACCGTACAGTAATAGAAATTGTTGTTGAAAATTGTTAAGCGTCATCGGTGTTTCCTGCTGTATGTTTATAATGTTTGGTAGTGGTTGCTTTTAGAATAGAAGCCGCAGTTTCTGCGCTTAAATCACGCTGACTTTCGCCTAGCATTTCATAGCCTACCATGTGCTTTTTAACGGTAGATGAGCGAAGGAGTGGCGGGTAAAAATGTGCATGTAAACGCCAATGCTGCTCATCTGAATCACGATTAGCCGGTGCGTTATGCCAGCCCATTGAGTATGGAAAACTACAATTAAATATATTGTCGTACTTAGTGGTTAATACTTTTATTGCTTGTGCGAGTGTATTTATTTGTATATCGTTCAGCTGGCTAAAATTTTGAATATTATCTTTAGTTAATAGTATTGTTTCAAACGGCCAAGCAGCCCAAAACGGGACAACAACAAGCCAGTGTGCGTTTTCAAATACCACACGTGTTTTATCTGTTTGTTCTTTTTGTACGTAATCGGCAAGCATTGCGCTGCCATGCTTTTTATAATAGGCAAGTTGCTGTGTATCTTCTGCTTCTATTTCGGTAGATGAGTGCGAATGAGCCCATATTTGGCCGTGTGGATGAGGTTGCGAGCACCCCATGATTTCACCTTTGTTTTCAAAAACGTGTACACATTCATAGTGCTGTGCAAGTTCAGTGTAGTTTTCTTTCCAGGTTTTTACTACTTCATACAGGGCGTCGAGCTCTAGCTCAGGTAATGTTTTGTTATGCTCTGGCGAAAAGCAAATTACACGGCATTCGCCGCTTGCTTCATCGGCAATAAATAAATCGCTGTCTGACTCTAAGCTTTGAGATTGATCGCTGGCATTAGGTGTCAGTGCGCCAAAATCATTTTTAAATACATGTGTGTATTCGTAATCTGGATTGCTGTCGCCATTTGCACGGGTGTTACCTGGGCAAAGTGGGCAGCTTTCATCGTGCTTAGGCAGTACGCTTTCATTTACTGCTTCTGTTGCGCCTAACCATGGGCGGTTATTACGATGCGGTGACACTAACACCCAACGACCCGTTAGTGGGTTTTTACGTCTGTGAGTACTTTCTAATAAAGCCATGTTAACTCTCCAACCCACGAGGATAATTAGTTTGCCAGCGCCATGTATCGTTGGTCATATCGCTAAGTGTTAGTTCTGCGTGCCAGTTAAGTGTATTTTTCGCTTTTGTGGCATCGGCGTAGTTGCAGGCAATATCGCCTGCTCGGCGCGGTGCACTCTTATACGGAATATCTTTATTGGCTGATGCACTAAATGCCTTAATCATATCAAGCACTGAATAACCTTGGCCTGTGCCTAGGTTGTAAGCATGAAAGGCGGTATCTGTTTTATGCTGCATAAATGCCGCTACATGGCCTTTAGCTAAATCTAAAACGTGAATATAGTCGCGCACGCCTGTGCCATCTTCGGTGTCGTAGTCGTCACCAAAAATATTAACCACGTCGCGTTTACCTACCGCCGTTTGAGCAATAAAGGGCATTAAGTTATTAGGAATACCATTAGGGCTTTCACCTAATAAACCACTTGGATGCGCACCTACTGGGTTAAAGTAACGCAGCGCTATGCCCATAAATTTACTATTGGCATTACATACGTCTTGCATGGCTTGCTCAACCATGACTTTGGTCCAGCCATATGGGTTTGTTGCGCGTATAGGGTGTTTTTCGTCAATAGGGAGGTAATCTGGTTCGCCATACACTGTAGCTGATGAGCTAAATATAATATGGTTAACTCCTTCATCTTGCATGTTTTGTAACATGCTTAATGTGCCCGAAACGTTATTTTGGTAATAACGCAATGGTTGTTCGGTTGATTCACCTACCGCTTTTAGTGCTGCAAAGTGAAATACAGCCTCAGCTTTAGTATGTTTAAGCGCAAGTTTAAATTGTTGCTCGTCTTGAATATCACCTAGAATAAATTCAAAGCGAGTGCCAGTAATCTTTTCGAGCTGGTCAAGTACCCGAGGGCTAGCATTAGACAGGTTGTCGTAAATAACAGGTGTAATACCCGCATCATGTAATGCAACGCATGTGTGGCTACCTATATACCCCATACCACCAGTAACTAAAACTCTCATACATATATCCAGTACTATTTATATTATAAATAGTACTATTTAAGCTGTGCAAAAACAATAGCCAAAAATACATTCGATTCGGTATAAAAAATAGATAACCCACTGGCGCCTACTTATTAAAATGACCCTTTTAGAAAGTAGAGCCTGTGATATAATAAATATCGAGTCAACACCATCAGAATTTAAAATTAGAAGCTGTAATTTAGGTGTGATACTGAGCAAAATAAACACAGATAATATGTCCGTACTTCATTATGTAGGGTTGTTCTAAACACACAAACTTAAACTAAGTATGGAGCAAAAGCACAAAGTTACTTTGAGGCATCAAAAAATGCACGAACAAAACAAAGATGAAAATACCGAAGTCACATTTCTCCCTGCAGAGCGTACTTTTGAAGTGTTAAGTGCGGAGGCTGCTGGCACTGGTGTAAATGGTATTGAAAAAAATCCTGCTGTTTCATACTTAATGGGCTTAAGGGCTGAAAGTAGCCGGCTAGCCATGAGGTCGTTTTTAAACAACATAGCTAAAATGATGGGCTATCATGATTTAAGAACCTGTCCTTGGGGTATGCTTGAGCGGCACCATGTACAGGCAGTTTTGACCATGCTCACTGATGCGGGAAAAGCACCGGCCACTATAAATAATTACTTGGCGGCAATAAAAGGTGTAGCCGTAGAGGCGTGGACACTTAAGCTTATTAGCACCGATACTTACCAACATATCAAGTTAGTTAAGTCGGTTAGAGGGTCAAGAATACCTAAAGGTAGAGCCCTGGCCCCTGCTGAAGTTAAGAAATTATTTTTCACATGTGAAAGTGATAAGTCTGCTATTGGGGTTAGAGATAACGCTATTTTATCTGTTTTAGTCGGGTGCGGATTACGAAGAGCTGAAGTTGTATCCCTTGATTATGCTCATTATAACCGGCATAACCGCTCGCTAAAAGTGCTAGGTAAAGGTAATAAAGAGCGCATGGCCTACTTGCCAGATGGCGCATTTCAAAGGCTTGAAAGCTGGATTGAGGAAGTACGAAGTGATATTCCAGGGCCACTATTTAGTCGTGTTCGTAGGTACGATGATGTTACCTCAGAGCGCATGACTAGCCAGGCAATTTACCATATTTTAAACAGTAGATCTGTCGAGGCCGGTATAGAAAAGTGTGCCCCGCATGACCTAAGAAGGACATTCGCTTCGTCAATGCTAGAGAACGGCGAAGATCTAATTACAGTTAAAGATGCAATGGGCCATGCAAGCTTAGCAACAACGCAAAAATATGACTTTAGGGGTGATGAACGCCTAAGAGCAGCGAGTAAACGCTTAGATATTTAGGGGGAAGAATGTCACAACAGAACAACTTTGGTGAAGCACTTACATTTTATGCTGATAGGCACCCAGATCCACTAAAGCGCACAGCTATGAACGTTCAGTACACATCTAGTCGGCTTGGCTTGCAGACGTTAAGTATTGAAATGACCACCATTAACTCCCCAGGTGATTCACCAGACTGGGCAAATAAAACAATAATTCAGCTGACTAAAAGCGAGTTAACCGGGTTGTGCGGCGTTTTGTTTGGCTTGAAAAGCGAAGTAAAAGCTTCATTTCATGGCGATAATAAAAACAAAGGGGTTGTAGTGTATAACAATGGGGCGCAGGGGGCTGCTGTCACTATTTCAGTCGCTGGCCGACACTTGCACCACTTCTTGTCACCCGATGATAGACTTGAATTAGGTGTTTTTACTTTACGCAGATTGTCGGACGCGTGGAAAGTTACGCCTTCGGATACCTTAGCAATATTACGTCAAAATGAGTTGATAAGAAGAATACAGTGAATCAGTCTTAACTTAATCTGTCAGGTTTGATTTTTAGGTTTTGATCAAATCTGACAGACGCATATGTGACAAAAGCAGTCATTCCGGTATAACTCGTTTCTGCCCCTTTTCGAGTTAGCAAATTGCATATTTTGCAAATTGGTTTTGCTCCTTTTCGAGTTAGCAAATTGCATATTTTACAAATTGGTTTTGCCCCATAACGAGTTTAGTCGAGCGTCGCAAATGAGCGCGAAGCGGATCTTAAATATGTTTTAATTACCCGTCTGCTTACGAGGTTAAGCGGTTTAATTAGCTGGCGCGATAAATTTTTATTAGTAGAATATATCTATTATTAAGCTGCACTTTCTTCTATAGAAGGTGGTGTTAGCGTGTTTTAAGCACTTTAGGCTTTGAGGTTCTCAAAGTTCAACTAATACACTTGAAAAAGTTCGCTAATAGAGAACTTTTTATTGACAGAAAGGTTTTAATACAATAAATTACCCTTGCGAATTAGTAGAGAGGAACTCGCCAAATAATTGGATGTTTTCGGATATCCGTGGAAAGCTTTGCTTTCTATCATTTTCCTGCGCACTTCCTGCTACCCTTGGGCTTCCTTGGCTAGTATCGTGATAAGACCGTAGGGGACACACCGTGGGCGAAACCACGGTGTGAAAATTAGGGGTTAACTGTTGGACACTCTCATATCTCTGAGATAGGCGAAGCCAAGCCGCATTCGGTGGTTTGGAATTTCAGAGGAGTGCTTAAATGCCAGAAAAAAATACTATTCGTGCCCAACAGACACAGCAAGAGAAAAAACCTAAAAAGACTAAAGCTTTAGTTTGGAAACTTATTAAAGGTGCAGTAAAAGTCTTAGGCTTGATTTATCGAGTTTGGAGATTCTTTGAAGGGGATGACGCTAGCTAGTGTTCCCCTTAATTTTTTGAGGTCATTATGATAAATAGAGCATTAAAAGTTATTAGACAGTTTCACGAAATGAAACAAGTGGAGCTAGCAGATAAATTAGCAATTTCAAAATCCTATCTGTCTGAAATAGAATCAGGCAAGAAACCAGCTAGTCTAGAGTTATTAAATAAATATTCTGAAGTATTTGATATTCCGGTATCTTCTTTAATATTTTTCTCAGAGAACATTGGAAGAGAAGGATTGTCTTCTAGTAAATTTAAGAAGGCAGTAGCTTCTAAAATAGTTAACGTCATGGAATGGTTTATTGAGAAAAATGTCGAAAAAATTAAAGCTTAAAGTTGATCATAGTCGCAGAAAACACAAATTATTCGAATCTTCTCTATATAAGTTAAAAACCAAGCGAAAGTTAGCAGATTTATTACGGGTAACTATCCCAGAATTAAAAATAGCTACTGCTGATACTGGCAATTATGTTGTGTTTGAGCAGGAAGGTAAGTCGGGAAAAGCAAGAACAATTCAGCACCCTAAAGACAGTCAAAAAACTATTCATTGCAGAATAGCTAGTCTTTTGTGTCGTATTGAGCTTCCAGAGTACCTTCATTCAGGGAGAAAAAAGCATTCGCATATAACCAATGCTAAAGCTCACACCGGTAATAAAAAAGTACTTACCACAGATATAAAATCGTTTTTTCCTTCGACTACTAGAAAGATGGTTTTTAACTTTTTTTACAACACTTTAAAGTGCTCGCCAGATGTTGCGGATTTATTAGCATCGATTTGTACTTACAACGGCCACATTCCAACAGGTAGTCAGCTAAGTATGCCATTGGCTTTCTGGGCAAACATTCGAATGTTTGAACAGCTAAATAATTTGGCAAATAAGCATGATGTGAAGATGACGGTTTATGTGGACGACCTGACTTTTTCGGGAGATGCTATCAATAGACACTTTTTGTCAGTAATAAAGAAAATTATTGTTTCTAACGGTCATATTTCTCACCCAGATAAAACGAAGTTATTTGAAAAATCAGATGTAAAGGTAATAACAGGTGTTGTGATTAAGAGCAATGACCTGCGTATAACCAATAAACAGCATAAATTGATTTACGAGTCGTTAGAGCAATGGAAAGGATGCAGAGATGAACCATTAATATCTTCTTTGGTAGAGCCTAAATTACTCGGTAGGCTTCATGCCCACAGTAATATTGAACCAAAGTTAAAGGATAAGGTAAATAGTATACTCAACTACAAACCTGTTAAACAACCATCTTCCTTTTCTACTGATTGATCCTACATATTAGGTCGAACAAAGTGAATCCCAACAACTTTATAAAATATGCCAAAACGTTTGGTGCGCCTTTGGCACAACCTACAAAAACGAAAATTTGAGCAGGTTAAATGTCTGTTTATCTCCAAACAGCCGACATTTAAAATTTATGAGTCAGTATCCGCTTCGAGCACAGGGTCCCTGGTCGGCTCTAACTCATTTTTGTCCATTGGCAAGTTATCTGCTGACTCGTCATTGCCCCAAAACAAGTTAGGGTAAATCCTCTAATGGCTGCTTTTAGCGAAGCAGGCATTCAAAATGTTAATGAATGAATAATCAATTCTCGTAATGTAATTTTAGCAATTCTCGAAAAAGTAAATTCTCGGTTACAGGAGAATCTAAACAATTGTAATTCCTTTAGGCTATGTGTAAGTTATTAATAATTAAATTAATAAAAATCGTATTTTGATAATTCTGGAAATTGACACATTGAGTGTTAACGGGAATTCTCGGTAATACGCTGTTATGCCACTACCGAACTGAAAAGGTAAGTTGATGTCCCGATTACCATCTAGGTTATTCAGAAAGAATCGAGTAGCGAAGGCTGTCGATGAAGTTATCTTATCTGCATATAAGAAAGATCTTAGATATAATTTCATTAAAAAAGATGTTCCATTACTTGCAACAAAGAAAAAACCAGCAGCTTTTAAAGAAATTTCTAAAGTACTATACGTAAACGACATTACACCACCTGTTTCTAAACAAGGGCATGATGCAAAGACAGTGTTAGGAGCTACTGGTGAAGCTTTAACAGAGTTATTATTTGTAGAAAAACCAGATCTTGATTCAAATAATCGTGGTTTTGATTTAAAAATTGATGCTAGTTTAGTAGAAGTAAAAAGTACTGTTGAAGATAAAGTATCACTAAGTAATGTTCAGTATGAAAAATCTGATTATTTGATAATTCACATTTTTCATAAATATAATGATTCATATTTATCTTCATACCTTGTACCAATGAGAATTCTGCGAGAAATAAAAGGTGATAAAAATGGAAGAGTTTCTGTAAATATCTACAAAGAAAAATGGGTTGAAAAGTTCAAAATAACACCAATAAGAATTATTCAATATTTCAAAATTAGAAAACGATATATTACCGGAAAAACACGAACTCTAGTTCATGTGGCTAATCAAGATGTCTTAGATAAAAAAATAATACACGCATCAGTTCATGTACAAGCTATTTTTGAAATGTATAGTAGCTTTAATGCCTGGAAATGGGAGTTAAACTTTGTATATTATGAATATTTTTATCATCAAACATTGGATTGGGTGTATACATATGATTACTTTAATACTAATAGATAGTGGCATAAAAAACGCTTTAAACGTACAAAAACAGTTGGTTAGGTTCCGCTTCGTTCCACAAAATAACCAACAATTTTTGTCCGCTTAAGCGGGCGTTAACCCATAGAAATTTTATGCAAAATTCGTCGAATACAGCCGACGACCTAAAACGTTTTTGTCCAGAGGCAAGTTATAAATGTAACTCGCCTTTGCCCCATTGCGAGTTAACGACAAAGCTCTATGGGAGGCTTTGAGTGAAGCTGACGTTCATCCTTATTTATATTTCCATAATCCTTAAATTTCTTCCACAGTCAGGAAAACGAGCCAATAGGTCATGTTCGTCGTGACCACATTTAGAGCAATATGCTGGTAATTACTTCCTAACTTTGCTATCAATAGCCATAGGACAAACGAGACAGATTACGGTAGAAAAACTACCTAATCGCTCGATATTAAATTGTTAGCATGCAAATCGAGTTCAATCATAACTTAGAGCAAAGGAAATAATGTGTTAAGCACACTTGCCAAAATTTTACTTACTAGCACAGCAATAGCTCCTGTAGGCTTTACTTATGCGTGGGTAGCTTGGTTTAATGACGAAAAAACATTTGCTAGCTTGGCTATTGCTGCTTCATTATTCCTAGTACTGGTTTGCATCTGGATGCTTCGCTATGCCAAAAAGAACCTAGAGCGGTTCAATTTTTCTGTAGCGACTGTTGAAGCTGCTGATCGCGAAAATATGGGCTTTCTTCTTTTATATTTACTACCGCTTTTTACCGCAAGTTTCACGGCATTAAACTGGACAGTCTGGGTTCCAACATTATTAATATTTGCCGTGATAACCAGTACTGGGTATAGCTATCACTTCAACCCTCTTCTAGGCATCATGAAATGGCACTTTTATAAAGTAGGTACACCAGAGGGTGTAACTTACGTACTCATAACAAAAAAAGAACTTAGGCATGCTAGCCAACCCTTAACAGTGGCTCAGCTAACAGAATATATAGTTATCGATGTAGAGGAATAAAATGACAGCACAGCAGAATTTTTTTGCGTTTATTAAGGACGATAGCGGCAGCTGTCAAGTTAAACGAATTAGGGTAAATAATCCACTTCAGTCAGAGCTAATTCAAATATTTGAAGATCAGCGAGTCTCCTTTGAGCAAGGAGTAGATACTGAAGTGGATTTTAATGGTGACTGGAAGCCAGACGCGAATGAAGTCCTCACTATTGATGATATTAGTGAATCAACGTTAATGGCGAATGCAATCAATGCAAATGCATCATCTTTTACGGACGTGAATATTTCCAACTTCTCAAATGAGCCGATAAAGGCAATATTTACAGGCATTACTACAAATGGTCAAACTAAAGTGTTTGTTCAAAAGTTTTCATCAAGACAGGCTCTTTCGCTAAATCAGCTCCCTATAATAAAGATGCAAACTGGCAATACGTTTATAAAAACTACTGATGATATCTTTACGATTGATAATAAGTTAGTAGCAATTATTGAAGGCAATAAAACAAAGTTCAAAAGTTTCCACAATGCTCGAATGGTTTTCGATCTGTCAGAGTTTTATCGAGAGGCAACAGACGAAGACTTAACTCAGATGTCGCAACATACTTCATTGGAAATTACTGATCTTGCAATTTTTATCTCAGAAGCTGATACGCAAGTAAGAAAGATGGCGCACTCCATTAAGAGTTCGGGGGTGTTAGATAACTATACTGTTATCCAAATATCCACTGCTGCGGCCAATTTTCCTGACATTCCAGTCGTTGTAAATAATGGCAAAATAGCATTGCCAAGTGGCAAAAAAGAACTCAAAGAAGTACTGCACTTTTTATTAGAAGATATATATAAAGGGCCGTTGTCTGGTAGCGATTACTTAACTAACTCTAAACGTGTTCGGTAGCATGCTAACAAGTCACTGCACTTGGAAATTTTACTCGCTTCGCCCCAAAATTCCGGTTAGTGAAGCGTTACCGAATAAATACTCAAAGTTGTTTTTGTCCATAGACGGGTTATGTATATAAATCGCCTTTGCCCCAAGACGTGTTAAAGTAATTACTCTATAGGTCGGCTTTGAGCGAGAAGCGGTCATTGAGATTGGCTAAATATAGTAGTTAATTGATTGGTCAAACTGCTTTTTGCGCATATATTCATGTAAATGAGCTGCACGCGCATATTGATCTATTTAACTTAACTCAATATTTTAGAAAACTTAGTGATAGTAATACCTTAGGTTATTTGTTAAAACTATATAGTAGACAAATGAGCGTTTAGTCGGCAGAAATATGCGCGATGAGCGCACTATTAAATTGTTGAACTAAGCCGCTACGCGGAGATCCTATTCTTATCATTTGAGCCACACTTACCTTGGGGTTATCCCATAACTTGGAGGTAAGTCATGAATACACTCATTGAACAAGTCAAAACTGAAATAGCCTATCGAGGTTATTCGCAAAGTACATGTATAAGCTACAGTGAACATTTACTAAAACTCAGTCATTACTTTAATAAACCGCTCGACTTAGTCACAGATGATGAGTTGAATATCTTTTTTAACGATCCTGCCATTCGCAAACTTTCTAGATCAAGCCAAAAAGTACAGATAAACAGCATTTGGTTCTTGTTTAAACATATTTTACACCGGCCATTGAACTTAGATATTGCACTGCCAAAAGCAAAGTCGCACGCACCCACCTATTTGTCGCGTGATGATATGCGAAGACTGATAGAAAGCTGTACGGATATGCGATTAAAAACGTTAATAGTAGTTTGCTATGGCTGTGGCTTACGCATTGGTGAGCTGCTACATATTAAAGTGCAAAACATTGATGGACAGCGAAAAACCATATTGATTGAACAAGGTAAAGGGGATAAATCACGTTATGTTGTAGTTTCAGATAGCGTACTAAATCAATTACGTTGTTACTGGAAAATGTATCACCCAACGGGTTGGATGTTTTACTCGCGATTGTTAATGGATAAACCGATGTCAGCATCGACCTTTAGGAAGCCATTGAGAAAACACGCACAAGCGTGTGGTTTAAAACACTGTAATCCACATGCACTACGCCATGCTTATGCAACACACCAACTTGAATCAGGTATGCCACTTCATCAACTGCAACATCAGCTTGGGCATAGTGATATTAAAACCACACAAAGTTACTTACATTGGTTACCAGAGTTAGGTCATGGCGGCATTGATCTGCTTGCAGGTTGGGCTAAACAATGAGCGCTTTGCATCTCGCTGATATTTTAAATTCAAATCTTGAGCATTATCGGCAGCATCATACGATGAGCTATCAACAACTGCGAGTCTGTCAGCACCTGCAATCATGTAGAACAGGTCAGCTCGGTTATCAAGCATGGCAATGTGATAACTGTGGGGAGTCGCAAAAAATTGGGTGTAGTTGTCGAGACCGTCATTGCCCGCGTTGCCAAGGCATGGCCACGGCTAAATGGGTGCAAAAACAGCAGGAAGATTTATTACCGTGTCGGTATTTTCATCTTGTTTTTACGCTCCCTCATGAGTTGAATATCATTGCGCACTATAACCCAAATGCGTTGTATCAGTGTTTATTTAAAGCGACATGGCAAACGCTAAGTAAATTTGCGAAACGGAAAAAGCATGGTCAGTTAGGCATGACAAGCGTACTGCATACGTGGGGGCAGAACTTAAGTCAGCATATCCACTTGCATTGTTTGATACCCGCAGGGGCGCTAAATAAAGCGCACTGGCATGAAATAGAAAAAGGCTATTTATACCCCGTAAAAGCGTTATCAACAGTCTTTAGGGGTAAAATGCTAGCGGAACTCAATGAATGCGATAGTTCATTCGCGAAGATAAACACCCCAACAAAGTGGTGTGTGTATAGCAAAGCCTGTTTAACGTACAGTGAAAAGCTCGTGAGCTACCTTGCGCGTTATACCCGAAAAGGCGTGATGTCAGAATCGCGGTTCGTGTCAGCGAATGAGCAGTCAGTGAGCTTTAAATATCGCGACTATGCAGATAACAACCGCGATAAAGTCATGACACTGAGTTGTGATGAATTTTTACGGCGCTACTTACAACATGTATTGCCTAAAGGGTTTATGCGCATTCGCCACTACGGCTTTTTAGCTAATGCGTGTCGCAAGCGAAAGTTAGGGTTAATAAAGGCTCAAGCATCAGTAACCCCATGCAAAGCGGTGAAGCCGAAGGTAGAGCAAGAACCATTAATACCGCATTGGTTTTGTCAGTCATGCAAGGTGGGTATTTTACGATTTATTGGTGTGATGAATTCAGATACGCCGACAAATGAAATAGTGCGAACGAGTTAGCAGCCTTGCTTGCTGCTTAAAATCAATGAGTTAACCTGCTTAATTGCTCAGGCTAACGACCTCTGCGTGCGTAAAAATATAATTGCTTCTTAAGGCAAATTTAGGTGTAATGGAAGCATAATAAACGCTGAGTAAAGCAGGGATAGCTTAGATGCGATAGGCTCGCCAGTAACGTTGGCTTGATATCGCTTAGGCCAGAAAAAGCAAATTCCCATAGCATAAACAACACCAACTCTGACACACCGAGTAGGTAGCGGCTCAGTCCAACAAGCGATTATGCAACACAAACTGCGTGTCGCATAAATACTAAAATGTTAAATTGCAACGGAGTGACAAGTGCCTGATTTGAAATATGTGCAGCTTGAAAGTGATATTCAATCAGCTTTGAAGCTCTGTGGTTGGGTAAAATTTCTTAAAATCGTCTTGGCTTTATTGGTTGTACTATCGTATTTCTTTTTTCCTGACTGGTTGGGGGAGTTAATAGTTATTTCTGTCGTAATTTCCCTAGTTTTGCCGCTTGGCTTTTTTGATGTCTTTATTCAAAAGTTATTGGAATACAACACTCAAAAAACAGAAGAGCGTCAAATTTTAAATTCCAAAGAAGCAAATGAGCATTTCGACAATCTGTACAAAAAGGTTGGGAAGTAATGCAATTTAACAAGCCGCGTCATTCGGGGCCTACGGCCCCTGCGACGCTCACAAGTTCGCGCGCATGCGCGGGGCGTTAGTGCACATGCACCGAACCAGTAGTATCAATCTCAACTAATAAAAGGAAGTATCATGATGAAAACAACTTTAACCCTAATTATGCTTGCAGGTATATCTGTTTCTAGTTTCGCGGGTACAGGGCAATTAACGGGCAAGCAGACCAGTGGCTTAAATAAAATATGTTACTACAACGGAGCATCAGGTTCGTTTAGTAAAACTGTTAGTAACGTAAGTTTATGCCCTCTTTCAGCAGAAGATGGCAAAGGTTTTGGTGGTGCTTCTAGTAATACTGGTTTTTTGTCAGGCCAAACCACAAGTGGCCTGAATAAAACGTGCTATTACAAAAGCCCAAGAGGCACTTTCACAAAAACAGTTGGTTCTGCGACATTATGCCCTCAAAGCGCAAAACAATAAAATTTTAATGTGCACTAATCGGGTAGCCGGAGGTCTCTAACCTCCAGCCCCCACACCACCCATCATGCGGGTCCGCAATGGGCGGTTCATCTCCCGTAATGAATATTGATCCAAATATCTTTCAATGACACTAAACCTTGTGATGCTAAATAGTCATTACCTAGCGCAATGTTAATTCCTTTTGTTTTTGAGCTTCTACAAGGGCCTTTACTGGTGATACCACAGGCTATGGCGAGTCGCTCGCTAACACCCAATTTCATTAAACTGCGTACTTT